>CAZECO010000021.1:0-3806 GCA_964510455.1 uncultured Actinomycetes bacterium | reverse complement strand
ACCGCGCTCCGTTTCCCCTTGCGGTCACGCAGTGGCACGATTGATCACGCACCGGTACCGCGTGGGCGGACCGGAGGCGAGGGAGGACAGCATGTCTCAGGCTCTCTACGGCAGCGCACGGGCGCATCGGGTCACCGTGCGGGACCTGCAAGCGGCCAAGCAGCGCGGCGAGCGCTGGCCGATGATCACCTGCTACGACGCGATGACCGCGCGGATCTTCAGCGACGCCGGGGTGCCGGTGCTGCTGGTCGGGGATTCCGCAGCGATGGTCGTGTACGGCTACGACACGACGATCCCGGTGACGATGGACGAACTGGTGCCGCTCGTCGCCGGCGTCGTGCGGGGCTCGGGGACCGCCCTGGTCGTCGCGGACATGCCCTTCGGGTCCTATCAGGGCTCCCCCGAACAGGCGCTGCGCAACGCCGCCCGCTTCATGAAGGAAGCCGGGGCGCACGCCGTGAAGCTCGAGGGCGGCGAGCGGGTCGTGCCGCAGGTGGAGCTGCTCGTCAGCTCCGGGGTGCCCGTGATGGGCCACCTGGGCCTGACCCCGCAATCGGTCAACGTGCTCGGCGGCTACCGGGTGCAGGGCCGCGGCGAAGCCGGGCAGCGGCTGCTGCAGGAGGCGAAGCTGCTGGAGCAGGCCGGTGTGTTCGCACTGGTGCTGGAGGTCGTGCCGGCCGAGCTGGCCGCCGAGGTGAGCGGTTCGCTGTCGATCCCGGTCATCGGGATCGGGGCGGGGTCCGGCTGCGACGCCCAGGTGCTGGTGTGGCAGGACCTGCTGGGCCTGTCGCCGGACCGAGGCGCGAAGTTCGTGCAGAAGTACACCGACCTGTACTCCACCATGCTCGCCGCGGTGCGGCAGTGGGGCGACGACGTGGCCAGCGGCGCGTACCCCGATGAGGAGCACCTGTACCACTGATTCAGATGTCGGTCACCGCGATGCTGGCGTGCGCCTTGTAGCGCCGGTTCATCGAGATGAGGTTCGCGGTCAGGCCCTCCACCTGTCCGGCGTTGCGCAGCCTGCCGGCGTACAGCCCCCGCATCCCGGGGATCGTCCCGGCCAGCGCCTGGACCACATCCGTGGCCTCCCGCCGGTCGCCGAGCACCAGCACGTCCCCGGCTACCTGCGGCTTGGTCGCGTCGGACAGCTCCACCGCGCTGACGTTGTGGAAGGCCCCCACCACCGTGCTGTCGGGCAGCAGCGCCGCCGCGCGCTGGGTTGCCGAGCCCTCCGCGACGTCGAGCAGGTAGGCGCCCTGCTTGTCGAACCCCAGCGGGTTGACGCAGTCGATGACGACCTTGCCCTGCAGCTGCGGCGCCAGCGCAGCCACGGTGGCGTCGTGTCCGGCCCAGGGGACGGCGATCAGCACGACGTCCGCCGCGGACGCGCAGTCGGCGTTCGCCATCCCCTGCACCCCCAGCCCGAGCTCGGACGCCGCTGCCTGCGCGCGGGCCTCGTCGCGCGACCCGATGATCACCGCCAGCCCGGCCGCCGCCCAGCGGTACGCCAGACCGCGGCCCTGGTCCCCGGTCCCGCCGATCACCCCGATGGTCAGGCCCGAGACGTCGGGCAGGTCACGGGGATCGCGGACAGGGGGTTCAGCCATGGGCACCAGTGTGCCAACGGGACAGCAGGTCCTGCGGTACCCCCCACTCGCGCAGCACCGCAGCCTCATCGACGTCGGACGCGATGGCACCGGCGCTGCCCGGGGTGCGCGACAGCTTGGGCGCGGCCGACGGCGCCACCGGGCCGCCGGCGGTGGTGAAGGCTCCGCGCGCTGTCATGTGCGGATCGGCCTGCGCCTGCGCCATCGACAGCACCGGGCTCACGCACGCGTCGGTGTCGCGGAAGACGCCCTCCCAGTGCGCCTGAGTCGCAGCGCCCAGCGCGTCGGCGAACACCTGCCGCAGCGTCGGCCAGCCGGAAGGGTCGTACTGGTGGGGCAGGTCGGCGTCGGCAAGCCCGAGGCCGTGCAGGAACTCCGCGTAGAACTGCGGCTCCAGGCAGCCCACGGCCACGTACTCGCCGTCGGAGCAGCGGTACACGTCGTAGAACGGCGCCCCTGTGTCCAGCAGGTTCTCCCCCGGCCCACCCGGCCACATCCCCTGCCCGGCCAAAGAGTAGGTGAGCCCCATCAACGACGCCGTGCCGTCCACCATCGCCGCATCGACGACCTGTCCGCGGCCGGAGCGCTGCGCCTCCCACAGCGCCGCCATCACCCCGAACAGCAGGAACATCGCCCCGCCGCCGAAGTCGCCGACCAGGTTCATCGGGGGGACGGGCGGCTGGCCGGCGCGCGCGAAGTGGCGCAGCGCACCGGCGACCGCGATGTAGTTGATGTCGTGGCCGGCCCGTTGGGACAGCGGGCCGGTCTGGCCCCACCCGGTCATCCGCCCGATCACCAGCCGCGGGTTGGCCTCCAGCAGCACCTCGGGGGCCAGGTCCAGGCGCTCCAGCACGCCGGGGCGGAACCCGTCGAGCAACACGTCGGCGGTGCCGGCCAGCGCCAGGAGCACCTGGCGATCGGTATCGTCCCGCAGGTTCAGCGCGATCCGCGGCCGACCGCGCAGATGCGTAGCGCGCTGCGGATCGGGCGTCGAGACGTCCACCTGCTTTCCCGCGATCCGGATGATGCTCGCCCCGTGGTCGGCCAGCATCGTGGCTGCGAACGGCACCGGCCCGATCGCGGGAAGCTCGATGACGCGCAGCCCGGCCAGCGCACCAGGGCTCACTTGTCCGGCTTGTTGTACTCGGCGTCCTGCTGATCCCAGGCCCGGTTCCGCTCGCGCGCCTTCTCCAACGCCTGCTCAGCCTCGGTCGAGGTCTCGAACGGGCCGAGCCGGAACTGGTGCGCGCAGCCCTCCTCGCCCTCGACCCGATGGTGATTCAGGCACCACCAGTACGACATAACGCAACCTCCTCGGCGTGGGCGCGCGGACTCGGTCCCAGCCTACAATCGGTGCATGCTGACGATTCAGGCCCGCAAGCCGCTGCGACCTGGGCGCGTCTCGCCGCGCCGCCCGGTGCCGGAGGCCATCGCGCGTCCGGAGTACGTCGGCCGGCCGGCACCGGTCCCGTACGCGGGGCCGGAGGTGAAGGACGCCGAAACGATCGAGCGGATGCGGGTGGCCGGGCGGCTCGCCGCCCAGGCGCTGGCCGCCGTCGGCGACGCGATCAGGCCGGGCGTCACGACCGACGAGCTCGACCGGATCGGGCACGAGTTCCTCACCGACCACGGCGCCTACCCCTCGACGCTGGGCTACCGCGGCTTCCCGAAGTCGCTGTGCACGTCGGTCAACGAGGTCATCTGCCACGGCATCCCGGATTCGACCGTGCTGGTCGACGGGGACATCTGCAACATCGACATCACCGCCTTCATCGGGGGCGTCCACGGGGACACCAACGCCACGTTCCTGGTGGGCGAGGTGGCGCCGCCGGTGCGGGACCTGGTGGAGCGGACGCGCGAGGCGACGATGCGGGGGATCAAGGCCGTGCGGCCGGGCCGGCCGCTGAACGTGATCGGACGCGTCATCGAGTCCTACGCCAACCGGTTCGGCTACGGGGTCGTGCGGGACTTCACCGGCCACGGCATCGGCACCTCGTTCCACACCGGGCTGATCATCCCCCACTACGACGACCCGGCCCTGACCAAGCCGATCGAGGCCGGGATGACGTTCACCATCGAGCCGATGCTCACGCTGGGCACCTACCACTACGACATGTGGGACGACGGCTGGACCGTCGTGACGAAGGACCGCTCGTGGACCGCGCAGTTCGAGCACACGCTGCTGGTGACGGCTGGCGG
>CAZECO010000020.1:0-26153 GCA_964510455.1 uncultured Actinomycetes bacterium | reverse complement strand
CATCAGCAAGCGGCGGCCGATCGCGGTCGGCGACCAGGTGCCGAACGGCGAGCAGCTGATGCCGCAGGCCAACCACTGATTCACGCACCGCACTCAGGCCCTCGTCCCGCGGGACGGGGGCCTGCGTGTCGCGGGGGTCTGCCCCCGCGACAGGGATGGCGGACCTTTGCGGGTCCTTCGGAATCTGGCGGCGTATGCCGGACCGCGGATCGTTGGACCGGCCCCGCGGTGCCGGCGGTATATGCACCCGTCTATGGCTTTGCACCCGTTGCGGGGGTGTGCGGCGGTCCGTGGCCGGTTGTCGCACCCGTTCCCTCTTTGCCAACCCGGGTGCATTCTCGGGGGCGATCCGCCCACGCAACGGGTGCAAACAGGTAGCGGGCGCCTACTGGCTGGCGCCCCGCCGGCGTGAACAGCCGCCCGGCCACGCACTCCAGCGCCGCAGCCCCGCCGTTGCGCACCGGCCGCCGACCCTGGAATGCGCATCACTTGCGAGCGCGACCGATGCCCGACACCGGCCAGCGGGAACGGCACCCCTGGCGCACACCACACCGGGACTCCCGGCCGGATTCCGAACAGCCCCTTCGCGTGTTGGCGGAGCCGCCGTCGTGCGCCGCTTCGGCACTACCGTGAGACCAGCACGGAGAAGGGAGGGCGCATGGGCGGCCGCTGGCAGGGCACCGGGGGGCGGGTCGTCCGAGAGGCCCTCCTTCACCACGGATTCACCGTCGACGGTGTCCTGGCTGCACTCGGCCCGGATGCTTTTGCAGCCCTCGGACGGGGAGAAGGTGTCCCCGCCCGCCACGCCCTGGCCGATCTGGCCGATGAGCCCATCACCGATCTCATCCGTGTCTTCCTGCTCGGGGAGGCCGTCCCCGCGCAGCGCCTCGCGGCTGCGCTGCCGCTTGCGGATGCCGAGGGGCTGGGCATGGTCGGCAGGACCGAAGGGGGAGCGCAGGAGGAGATCCGCGCTCGGCTCCAGGTGCGGCCGTACCCGATGCCGGACTCCGAGGGCTTCGTGGTGTCGGACTTCCCCGTCGGCAGTTTCGCGCCGGTCGCCCGTGCCCTGAAGCCGGATCACGTCCCCGGCGTCGGTGGCGCTTCGGTCACCCTCGCCACGATCACCCCCCGGCAGCCCGTCGCCCGGACACTGGACCTCGGCACAGGATGCGGCATCCAGGCGTTGCTGGCGGCCGCCCACAGCACCCTGGTTGTGGCGTGCGACCGCAGTGAGCGGGCGGTGCGGATGGCGAGGCTGAGCTCGGCGCTTTCTGCTGTCGAGTTCGACACCCGGACCGGGTCGCTGTTCGAACCGGTCGCCGGAGAGCAGTTCGACCTCATCGTGGCCAATCCGCCCTTTGTGATCTCGCCCCATGCCCGGTTCACGTACCGCGAGACCGCGCTGCGCGCCGACGACCTGAGCCGGACCATCGTCAGCTCCGCGGCCGAGTATCTTGCGCCGGGCGGAACCGCGGTCGTGCTGGCGAACTGGCTGCATGTCGCCGGCCAGTCCTGGCACGAGCGCCTCGCTTCCTGGGCGCCACCGGGTTGCCAGGTCTGGGTGGCGCAGCGGGACCTCCTGTCACCTTCCCAGTACGTGGAGGTTTGGCTGCGCGACTCCGCGGAGCTCGGCAGCGCCGACTTCGATGCGCGGTACGCGGAATGGCTCACCTACCTCGACGACCTGGCCGCCTCCGGGATCGGTTTCGGGTGGATCGTCATCCGGCGGGACGACTCTGCGTGGTTCGTGGCAGAGGACCTCTCGGAGGCCGAGCGGCTGCCGAGCGGCGATGAGGTCCTCGCCCAGCTGCGGGAGTACTCGGCACTACAGGAGGCGACGGCGCCGCAAGTCCTGCGGAGCGCTCCACGGTGGACCGAAAAGGCGGAGCTTCATCAGTCGTGGCGCCCGCAGAACACGGACCCGGAGGGCACCTTCCAGGTGACGGGCCCTTGGCGCCCGGCCGAATCCGTTGGACCCGCGGTCGTGGCCCTGATGGGACGGACGGGGACGATCGCCTCCCGCGTCGAGGATCTGGCTGGACCGGACCCGGATTCGATCGATCAGCTGACCGCTGAGGTGCTGGTGGCAATCAGGCGCCTGATCGGTGCCGGGCTGGTGGTGCTCGACGGGTGAGCCGCGGCGCGCACCGCCGCCGATCCACCGGTGCGGCTCCGGTCCCGCGGCCGGTGGTCCACCCCGATCCGCCCCGCGTGGGCGCCGCCCGCACGATCCCTGGCGGATCCGGCCAGATGTGGCCGATTCCGCTACTTCTGCCGGCGCGTACTCTATCGCCGCCGATCCGCACCCGGCCCGACCCGCCCGCCCGCGCGATGCGGGACTCAGGAGTACCCGCCCCGAACCTGGCCCGCCGCGCCGGGGCCCAGCAGTTGATCCACGGTCACCAGTTCGTACCCCGCCTGCTTCAGCGCGGGGATGATCGTGGCGTATGCCGTCACAGTGTGAGGCAGGGTGTCATGGGACAGGATGACGGATCCGCGTCTGGCTGATGCCAGCACTCGGGACACGACCACCGCCGGATCGGTCTCTCGGTAGTCGAGCGGGTCGAGGTTCCACATCACGATGGAGTAGCCGCGGGCGGCCGCAGCCCGGCGAACGCCGTTATCGTAATCCCCGTACGGCGGCCGGAAGGACTTGCTGCCGCCGATGAAGGGCGCGATCAGGTCGTCGGCGGCTGCGATCTCCAGCGCATCCTCCCCCTGCGGCAGCTGCGTCATCCGCACATGGTGGAAGCTGTGACTGCCGATCTGGTGACCGACCAGGGCGGCGGTGCGGACCGTGTGCTCCCCGCCCGCGACGGCGCTGCCGCTGACGAAGAACGTTGCGCGGGCGTCGTTCGCGGCGAGGGTCTGCAGCAGTTGCGGAGTCCACTCGCTGGGACCGTCGTCGAAGGTGAGGGCGATGCATCGTGCAACGGAGCAGTCCGGCGCCGGCGGGGCAGCCGGGCGGGCCATCGCCCCTTCCGGCCGCAGCGGCTTGGCGTCGTCGGCTGAGCTTGCCCGCACCGGAGCTGCGCTGGTCACCTCCAGCGGGGCGCCGTCAGCGGGGGTAGTCTGGTGGGCGGGCGCGGGCGCTGGCGCTGGGGAAGCCAGTGCGACGCTGACAACGGCCAGCAGCGCGCCGCGACGAGCGGATGCCCAACGCATAATACGACACCCCCCGACGATGCACCCGTCAAGGATTGTCTCATCGGATCGGCGGGCGGCCCTCCCCGGGGCACCCGCCGCGCGGTGCCATCCCGCAGACTCATGTTTGACGGATGGCCACGGTCGTGCCGTATCGTCGCGGTTTGCATGAGCAGCAACGAGGAAGGAAGTGATCCGGTGCCCGGCACCGCAGACACCCGCAAGCGCCTGGTGATCGTGGAGTCGCCCGCCAAGGCCAAGACCATCGGGAAATACCTGGGCCCCGGCTTCGAGGTCAAGGCGTCGGTGGGCCATATCCGGGATCTGCCGAACAGCGCCAGCGAGGTGCCTGCTGACTACAAGGGCCTGGCATGGGCGAGTGAAGGCATCGACGTCGACAACGACTTCGCGCCGCTGTACGTGGTCGCACCTGACAAGAAGAGCCGGGTTGCGGATTTGAAGCGCGCCCTGGCGCAGGCCGATGAGTTGCTCCTCGCCACCGACGAGGACCGTGAGGGCGAGGCGATCGCCTGGCACCTGCGGGAGGTCTTGAAGCCGAAGATCCCCGTGTCGCGGATGGTGTTCCACGAGATCACGCCGGACGCGATCACCGCCGCGCTGAACAACACCAGGCAGATCGACGCCCACCTGGTCGACGCCCAGGAGACGCGCCGCATCGTCGATCGCCTCGTCGGCTATCGGGTCTCGCCGGTGTTGTGGCGCAAGATCGGTGGTCCGAAGCTGTCCGCCGGCCGGGTGCAGTCGGTGGCGCTGCGCCTGGTCGTCGAGCGGGAGCGGGAGCGGATCGCCTTCACATCGGCCGAGTTCTGCGATGTCCGGGGCTTGTTCGAACCGGGCGGATTCCCGGGAACGCTGACCGACGTCGGGCAGCGAAGGATCGCGGCGAGCGGGGACTTCGAC
This sequence comes from uncultured Actinomycetes bacterium, assembly GCA_964510455.1. Lineage (GTDB taxonomy): Bacteria > Actinomycetota > Actinomycetes > S36-B12 > CAVXYG01. The sequence goes on along the minus strand of CAZECO010000020.1, from coordinate 22,088 downwards.
GACCGTGGCGTGCTCAAGAACGACGTGCTTGTGCTTTCGTTGGCGCAGGCCGAGCAGCTGGCCGGCGACCTCGCAGCGGCCACGTTCACCGTCGACGACGTCAAGGAGCGGCCGAAGACGGTTCGCCCGCGGGCGCCCTTCACGACCTCGACCCTGCAGCAGGCCGCGGGCGGGCGGTTGCGCTGGAGCGCCGACCGCACGATGAAGGTGGCGCAGGGCCTGTACGAGCGCGGCTACATCACCTACATGCGCACCGACTCGACCCAGCTCAGCCAGCAGGCCATCTCGGCGGCGCGGTCCCAGGCGGCGGCGCTGTACGGAGCCGACCACGTAGCGCCCAGCGTGCGGACGTACCCGAACAAGACACGCAGCGCGCAGGAGGCGCATGAGGCCATCCGGCCGGCCGGCGAGGTGTTCCGCACCCCTGCGGAGGTGTCCGGCGAGCTGCGCGGCGATGAGTTCATCCTCTACGACCTGATCTGGAAGCGGACCGTGGCGTCCCAGATGATCGACGGCAGGGACAGCACCACCACGGTGCAGTTTTCCGCGCCGGATTCCCAGGGGAGGCTGTGCAGGTTCCGGGCATCCGGGACCGTCACGGTGTTCGCGGGTTTCCGCGCGGCCTACGCCGACCCGCCGGCGGACGAGCGCCCGGAGTCCGAGGCGCCGGTGGCGGCCCGGCTGCCGCAGTTGGCGGTCGGGGACAGCCTCACGGCGTCCGAGCTCGAGGCCAAGACGCACCGGACGACCCCTCCGGCCCGATACACCGAAGCCACGCTGATCAAGGAGCTGGAGGAGCTCGGCGTCGGCAGGCCCTCGACCTACGCGGCGACGATCTCCACCATCCAGTCCCGGGGCTATGTGTGGAAGAAGAGCACCGCACTGGTCCCGTCGTTCCTCGGCATGGCCGTCACCCAGCTCCTGGAGCGGCACTTCAGCCAGTTGGTGGACTTCGAGTTCACCCGGCGTGTGGAGGATGTGCTCGACGCGATCGCCCGCGGCGATGAACAGCGGTTGGCCGCGCTCACCCGGTTCTACCGCGGCGGGGAGAACGGGGCGCCGGGGCTGACCCATCTCGTGGGGCGCATCGATGAGATCGATCCGCGCAGCGTCTCGGCGATCCCGGTCCCGGGCAGCGACATCATGGCGCGGGTCGGGCGGTACGGGACGTACCTCGAGCGGGAGTCCGACGGCAAGCGTGCCAACATCCGCAGCGACATCGTCCCCGACGAGTTGACCGCCGAGGTGGCGCTGGAGCTCATCGAGCGGGGCTCGGAGGAGCACGACCTCGGCCGGCACCCCGAGACGGGCCTGGTCGTCCTCGCGAAAGAGGGACGCTACGGTCCGTACGTCCAAGAAGCACTGCCGGAGGATGCGCCCGCCAAGGCCAAGCCCCGCACCGCCTCGCTGTTCAAGGCGATGGCGCTCGACACCGTGACCCTCGATCAGGCTGTCCAGCTGCTCAGCCTGCCGCGGGTTGTCGGGGTCGACCCGGATACGGGCGAGGAGATCACCGCCCAGAACGGGCGCTACGGCCCCTACCTGAGGCGCGGCACCGACTCGCGGACCCTCGCCGAGGAGGCCCAGCTCCTGACCATCACGCTGGAGGAGGCCCTTGCCATCTACCAGCAGCCGAAGCGGGGGCGCGGCGCGGCAGCCGGGGGGCGCCTGCTGGGCGAGGACCCTCAGACGGGTCGCCCGATCGAGGTGAAGAGCGGACGCTTCGGTCCGTACATCACCGATGGCGAGTACAACGTGACCCTGCGCGGGGACGACCCCGAGACGTTGACCCTCCAGCGGGCAGCCGAGCTGGTGGCCGACCGCCGGGCGGCAGGCCCCCCGGCAACGAAGCGCGCTGCGAAGAAGACCGCGGCGAAGAAGACCGCTGCGAAGAAGACCGCGCCGAAGAAGACCGCTGCGAAGAAGACCGCGCCGAAGAAGACGGGGACAGGTTCGACCGGGACGGGAGCAAAGAAGGCTGCCGCGAAGCAGAGTGCAGCGCCTGCGGCGGTGTCCTTGGAAGCCTCCGAACCGGCAACTGCCCCCTGGGTGTAGCCCCGGCGCGGCGCGGATGCACGGGCAGGCGCGGTTCGGTGCGTGCGTGGCACGGACTTGGGCGCCGCGCGTGGGGCGGAGCGAGGGAGTAGGCGGGCGCCTTGGGGGCGGGGGTCGCGCGGCGCGGGTTCGTGATCGACTTGTTCCGATGTCTCTGTGCAGCGCAAGCCGTTGATCACAGCTCGGGACAAAGCCGAGGACGCGGACGAGCGGCACCGACCGCGCCCGAATCCCGAGGCGCCCACAGCGCACCTCCCGGGGTCGACGTAGTCTCATCCGGTGACCAACCGCGGCTTCTTCCTGGCACTGGAGGGCGGCGAGGGATCAGGCAAGTCGACCGTCGCGAGATCCCTCGAGGCATCGCTGGTCGCGGCCGGCCACACGGTCGTGGTGACGCGTGAGCCGGGCGGGACGAGGACGGCGGAGGCGATCCGTGAGCTGCTGTTGTCCGACCGCCTCCCGGAGGCCGACCCGTGGTGCGAGGCGCTGCTGTTCGCCGCCGCTCGTGCCGATCACGTCGGCCGTGTCATCGGACCGGCGCTGCAGCGCGGCGCCTTCGTGATCTGCGACCGGTTCGTGGATTCCTCGGTGGCCTACCAAGGGGTCGGCCGGGGGCTGGGCGCCGATGCAGTGCGACAGGCCAACGCGGTTGCGGTCGGTGGCGCCGACCCGGATCTGACGGTGGTGCTGGACATCGACCCCGAGGTCGGACTGCGCCGCGCGGTCGGTCACAACCGGATGGAGGCTCGCAGCCTGGAGTTCCATGCAGCGGTGCGCGCGGCCTTCCTCGGCTTCGCCGAGGCGCATCCCTCGCGGTACCTCGTGGTCGATGCGGGGCTGCCCGCGAAACAGGTCGCCGCCGCTGTCGCCGAGGTGGTCGACATGAGGTTGAGGAGTCGAGCGGAATGACGGTCTGGGATCGCGTGGTCGGCCAGCAGGACCTCGTCGAGCTGCTGCGGCACACGGTCGCAGCCGCGCATTCCGAAGATGCGGGGACGGCGGGCGACCAACGACGAGCGATGACCCACGCGTGGCTCATCACCGGCCCGCCGGGGTCCGGCCGCTCCGTGCTGGCAGAGGCCTTCGCAGCCGCGCTGCAATGCCCCACGGGAGGTTGCGGCGCGTGTAACGATTGCCGCCAGTCGCTGGCGGACTCCCACCCCTCCACCCGGGTGGTGCGGGCCGACAAGCTGTCCTACGGCGTCGATGACGCGAAATCGCTGATCGCCTGGTCGGCGATCCGGCCCCAGCCCAACCACCGCCGGATCATCGTGCTGCAGGACGCCGACCGGCTCACGGAGACTGCGGCGAATGCGTTGCTGAAGGTGTTGGAAGAGCCGCCCCCGCGCGTCGTCTGGCTCCTGTGCACGCCCAGCACCGAGGACGTGCTGCCGACGATCCGCTCCCGGACCCGCTGGATCAACCTGGCCACTCCGACAACAGCCGATGTCGCAGAGTTCCTGGTGTCGACCGAGGGTGTCGAACCGGCGATGGCGGCGTTCGCGGCACGGGGCAGCCAGGGCCACATCGGCCGCGCGCGGGCTCTTGCCAGGGCGGAGGACGTGCGGCGGCATCGCAGCGGCGTCCTGGCCGTGACGCGGCGGGTGGCGACTCTCGGGGGGTGCTTCGCAGCGGCGGCGGATCTGGTGGACTCGGCCAAAGAGGTGGCCGAAGCACAGGCCGCGCAGCGCGATGCCGCGGAGGAGGCCGAACTCCTTGCCGGCTATGGGGCAGGTGCCGAGGGCGTCAGCAAGGCAAGAGTCGAGGCGCTGGCCCGCGGTGCGCTGCGCGAACTGCGCGAGGCCCAGAAGAAGCGTCGGACGCGCGTTGTCCGAGACGAACTCGATCGGGACCTCGTCGACCTGATCGGGTACTACCGGGACGTGTTCGCGGTGCAGGTCGGGGCCGACACCCCGCTGATCAACGAGGAGGACCGGCCCCGGATCGAGGCGTTGGCCGCATCGTCGCCCCCCGACCTCACCGTGAAGCGGATGCGGGCCATCGATGAGGCGCGCGTCGCCCTGGACTCGAACGTCGCGCCGCTGGTCGCGCTGGAGGCGATGACGATTCGGCTTTCCGGCAAGGCGTGATGCAGCAGTCGGCGGTTGATCTGAGCGCCCCGCTCAGCGCCACGTGTCGGCCGCCCGCTCCAGGCCCGCCGCGTACGCGTGCATGTCCTGGATCGCCGGCCGGAGGGTGGTCTGCGGGCCTCCGGTCAGTGCTGGCGCTGCGGACAGCGCGATCACCGCGCCGAGCAGCTCCTGGTAGGCGTTCGCGCCCTCCGAGAGCCGGATCGTCATCGCCTGGATCGAAACGCGCGCCGATTGCGCCGCAGGTGTGCCGGGCATCTGCTGCATGATCCGCTGCATCGACCGGATGCGTTCCACCAGCGCGTTGAGCCCCGGTGCGGTCGCGGCGTCGGCGGCGCGGATCTGATCCGCCGCCTCCGGGTGCAGCTGCTCGACGGAGGGCAGCAGTTCCATGATGTTCATCCGGAACCCGGTCACCTGCATCGAGAGGTCCGATCCCGGGCTTCCTGCGGGCAGTGCGGGCGCAGGCGGCACCGTGGCAGGCGGCGGATCCGGCTCCTGCAGCTGCTGCAGGCCGCTGCGGCCCCGCAGGGCCTGCCAGGCGCCGATGATGACCGCGCTGCCACCGAGTACCGCAAGGGGCGCTTCGGCCGGCATCGCGTCCAGCGAGGACGCTGCCACTGCGGCGCCTGCGATGGCCGCACCGGTCCCCGCGACGAGCCGGGCGCGCAGCGACGCCAAGTCGGATCGGTACTTCGTCAGCGCAGCCTGGTGCTTCTCCGTCTGCCGCTCACGCTCGACGTCCATGGGGTTGGTGTAACTCCTACCGGACTTCCATCCCCGGTAGAAGGCCGCAGCGGCTCTGGCTGCCGTGGCAGCCTGGGCGCCGAGCGTCTCGGCCGGCTGGCGCCCCTGGTAGGGCTGCCGCGCCGGGGGCTGCGGTCCCTGCGTCGGCGCCATGCATCAACGGTAGCCGCGGATGGGCCCGGCGACCATGCCGAACGGCCTGAGACACTGGGTCGGTGGGGTTTGGGAGGCGCATGCGGATCGGCATCGCGGTGGCGGCGGCAGTGCTCCTGGTGTCGTGCTCGTCGGGGTCGGCTCCCCCGCAGGACCCGCCTGCGCCGACCCGGTCGGCAGCGACCGGAGCGCCGACGCCCACGCCGACGCCCGGATTGGCCGGGTACTACGGGCAGTCACTGCGCTGGACGGGTTGCGGCGACGGATTCGAGTGCGCCACGTTGCGGGTCCCGAGGGACTACGCCGATCCCGCCGGGGTGGACGACATCGGCATCGAAGTCATCAGGCTGCCGTCCTCCGGCGATGATCGGATCGGGTCCCTCGTCGTCAATCCCGGTGGGCCGGGCGCCAGCGGCATCGAATATGCGAGAGCGGCGAATGCAATCGTGTCTCGGGATGTGCTCTCCGCCTACGACATCGTGGGATTCGATCCGCGGGGTGTCGGCGCCAGCGCTCCGGTGGAGTGCATGAACGATGCCGAGACCGACGCCCTCATCGAGACCGACCCCACGCCGGACGATGAGTCGGAGATCGAAGAACTCTTCGCCGCCACCGGACGGGTCGGGATGCAGTGCGAGCGCCGATCGCCGCTCACCTTCCGCTGGTTGGACACCGTGTCCGCGGCCCGGGACATGGACATCCTGCGGGCTTCCCTGGGCGACGATCGCCTGTACTACCTGGGGAAGTCCTACGGCACCGCACTCGGGACGGTGTATGCCGAGCAGTTCCCGGACAACGTGGGGCGCCTGGTGCTCGACGGCGCCCTGCCGCTGGACCTGACCAGCGCGGACATCGCGCTTGGCCAGGCCATGGGCTTCGAGGTCGCCCTGCAGCGGTTCGTCCAGGACTGTCTGGACCGTCGGGAGTGCCCGCTATCCGGCTCGACGGTGCCCGAGGGCGTCGCCGAGATCCAGCGGTTCCTCGGTGACCTGGACGCTGAGCCGATCCCGGCGAAGGGCGACGACCGGGACTTGACGGAGGCCCTGGGCGTGACCGCGGTGCTGTACTACCTGTACAGCCCGCCCAACGACTGGGCGCTGCTGCGCGATGGGCTGGCGGCGGCGTTCTCCGGCGACGGATCGGTGCTGCTCGGGATGCTCGACCGGCGGCTGCACCGCGACTCCGATTCGGGGGAGTACATCAGCAACATGCAGGAGGCGTTCTACGCGGTCACCTGCCTGGACCGGAGCGCCTCGTCCTCGGAGCAGATCGAGCAGCAGGCGCAATCCTGGGCCCTCGACGCACCGACCTTCGGGCCGTACCTGGCGTGGAGCGACGCGGTGTGCGCGCAGTGGCCGGTGCCACCGGTCAGCGAGCCGCGGGTGATCACCGCCGAAGGTGCCGGTCCGGTCCTGGTCGTCTCCACGCAGTACGACCCCGCCACCCCGTATGAATGGGGGGTGCGGATGGCCGCGACGTTCTCCGACGCCGCCCTGGTCTCGTTCAACGGCGACGGCCACACCGCGTACCGGCACGGATCGGCGTGCGTCGACGCCGCGGTGGACGCCTACCTGCTCAGGGGAGAACTGCCTGCTGCCGATCCACGGTGCGGCTACTGAGGCGTTCGACCTTGGCCAGCGGCCCCGCGGGTGCCGTCCGGAGTCGCAGGGCCTCGCGGCGGCCGTGGTTGCTGACGGACTCCTGCCGCTACACTGGGAAACCGCGCCAGCATCGGCGCAGCCGCCGCCTTAGCTCAGTCGGCAGAGCGACGCACTCGTAATGCGTAGGTCATCGGTTCGATTCCGATAGGCGGCTCCACCTGAAATCCGTTGGTACACACGGGATTTCGGCTTGCCAGACACCTTGCCCCTCCCTCCAGCCCCGGTCTGGGACCCAATCTGGGACCCAATCCGGTTCAAGGGCTCGGGATTGGGTCACGGCTCCTGCCTGGTTGGGTCCTGGCACGAACCGGCCTGCATCACCGGGGTATGGGCTGTGGCGAGGTCCGACCCAGGGGCGTGCCCGGTTGCAGCGCCTCGGCGGCCAAGGCTTCGCAGGCCGCCGGCATCCCCCTGGGGTTTCGGGTCGATGACCGGCCCTGCGTCGGCGCAGAACGGAAGTTCGGGCGGAACGAAGTACGCCGGAACGGGCAGTTCGGCCACGCGCGGTCATCGTGCCTGCGCACCGCAGAAGGTGGTGTCCCACTCCGGAACGCGCATGACGGGCTGGTAGTCCCTCGTCGTCGTGGCGAAGGCAACACCGTCGATACAGATCCGAACGATGTTGGGGTACTGATCGACGTTGGTGTACAACTCCGCCTTATCCGGCTCCCGCTGCGGCACGCCCTCCAGGTCGCGGAGCTGCTGCTGATCGCACCCGGCCAGCAGCAGGACTGCGGCCAGCACAACCGCCCCGGCGAGCCAGGTCGACGAGCGCTTACCCTCCATGCGGGAATCATGGCCCAACCCTCGGGCGGTCGCCCCCTGTGGGAACGCACAGCTCAGCCTCGATCCTGCTCCGTGTGTCGAGCCGACACCCTCTGAACGGAAACGAGCGCCCCACGCTCAACCAGCGACAAGAGTCCGGCGCGGGAAGGTGATCGGGACGCGGACGCAAGGCTGACCACATTGGTCGCGGTGTCGCCGGGCGGGCACGGCGCTTCGCAGCGTCACCCCGTCACGGTGTCGCCATGGCGATGGACCACCCTTCCACTGGCCGTCCTCGCGGCGGTACACCTGGGTGGCCCGCAGCGTGCAGCTGCGCGGGTGGCCATCGACGGACACGGAGGTGTGCTCCAGGCCTGCGGTGTAGGCCAAGGCGCTCGCAACGTCGTAGGCCTGCAGTTCGAACTCGTACGACGTGCAGTTCGAGAAGGTCGCCTCGAGTGTGGTGAAGAGTCGGTCCACTTCCCGCTGTCCGACCGCGTTGTGCCAGGCCCCGAGGACGCTGACGGGCTCGTTACGGGACCACAGGGCCCGGCGTGGGGCGGCGTCGCCGTTGTGCAGGGCGAGTTCCGCGTCGTACAGGCCGGACTTGACCCAGGCCACGAAGTCGTCGCGATCAGGCATTCCGTCAGCATGGCGCCCCTCCCGAGCGGGTTGCAGCGTCGGGACGGGCCGCGCGTGCCTGCAGCGACGCGACACCCGGCGGGAAGCGTGCGCCCGTCTGCTACCCCGCGAGTTCGCCGTACGTGGGCGCCCCTGCCGTCTCATAGGCCACGTGGATCGCGCCGCTGGGGTAGCTGACCGAATCGATCAGCCGCAGCGCGGTGGGGACCGTCCCGCCTGCGAACACCCTCTTGCCGCTGCCGAGGAGCAGCGGGTACAGCCACAGGTGCAGCTGGTCGATGAGGCCCAGGCGCAGGAGCGACTGCACGAGGTCGAGGCTGCCGATGACGTGGACCTCCTCGTGGGCGTCCTTCAGCGCCCCGATGCTTTCGGCGTCCACCTCGGAGAGGAGGGTCGAGCCCTGCCAGGCGAGGGGCTCGCTGAGCGTGCGGCTGCCGACGTACTTGGGGACGTGGTTGAGCAGGCCGGTGAACGGCATCTCCTTCGGGGCGTTCGGCCAGTATTTGGCGAAGATCTCGTAGGTCCTGCGACCAAGGAGCAAAGCGTCCATGCTCCTCGCCTTCTGAAACATGGCCGTCCCGGACTCCTGGTCCACCAGCGGGGCCTGCCACCCGCCGTAGGCGAAGCCGCCGCTGACGTCCTCCTCGGGCCCTCCGGGCGCCTGCGCCACCCCATCGAGGGTTGCGAATTCCGTCACGACGAGCCTGCCCACGGCGTTCGTCTCCTCTGTGGCGATGCGTCCCGTGAGGGGCGCCGACGGTGCCCGATCGTATCCCTGACGCCGCGATCAAGGCCATCGCAGCCCAGACGTGCAATGAGGGCCGCCCCGCAGGACGGCCCTCACGCGTTGGTTCAGTGTGTGGCGGGTCAGTTCTTCCGCTTGGCCAGCATGATGATGGCGCTGCCGGTGAGCAGGAAGATGGCGCCCAGGCCCATGACCAGCGCGGCGACGCCGAAGGCGATCACGGAGGTGTAGAGCGACGACTGCAGGAACGCCGCGTTCATCGCGGTCGTGCGGGCCGGGTCTTCCTTGTCCATCTCGGCGTAGGTCTGGCCGTCGGTGGAGTTGAGGGCGTGCTCGCCGATGATCTGCGCCTGCGAGTAGGCGGTCAGCGGGCCGGTCACCGGCTCGCCGGCGAAGTATTCGGCGTCGCTGGACACCACGATGTTCTGCGCTGCCAGCTCCTCGGAGACCGTCGCCCAGGTGAACGCGCCGATCGCAGCCATGAACAGGCCGATGACGACGGTGATGATGCCGATGTTCCGGGCACCGCGGTGGATCTGGGGCTTGCCGAGCTCGAGCAGTTCGGGGTGGACGTCCTGCGTCGCCGAGGTGCGGGAATCGGTGGTGGCTGTTGACATGTGAGGGTCGCCTTTCTGGGCTGATCGGGGGGGTTCGGGACGCTGTCCGGTGCACCCTCTTGATGCCCAGCAACGCCACGGATAAACCTCGATCTCCGCCTCGATCCGTGAGTCGCCCGCACAGGAATCCCGCGTCGATCTGGAGGTTCTGGGCGGACCTGTTCGACCTCCCGGTGCACCCATCAAGCGCCCGGTCGCCGCGTGCGAATTCGAACCGTCCCGCTGTGAATCCGGCTCAGCCCGCAGGCGTCCACCACCGGTTGCGACCGTCTGGCCGCACGAACCCGCGTGCCCACCCGCGTTTCCCGATAGTTTTGCCCTGGTACTGCGTTGGGAGGCCGACATGGGCAGTTCGCAGACGGATCCGACAACCGACACCGCCACTGCGCCGAAGCCGAAGCGGACGTTCAGCTTCCCCAGCGCGGTGACCACCCTGGCGATCGTCACCGTCCTGGTCTGGGTCGCGGCCCTGTTCATCCCGGCGGGCATGTACGACGTCGACGCTGACGGTTCGCCGATCCCGGGCACCTATCAACAGATCGACTCGCCGCTGACCTTCGGCGAGAAGGTCCAGCAGCTGATCCGGGCACCCATCAACGGCATCTACGGGCTGCTCAACCCCGACAGCGAGTTCGTCGACACCGAGACCCTCGGGACGATGTTCGGCCAGATCGGCGTGATCGTGTTCATCATGGCGATCGGGGCGTTCATCTCGGTCAGCTTCCACACCCGCAGCCTCGAAGTCGCGGTGGCTGCGCTGGCCAACCGGTTGCAGAGCAAGGGCTGGCTGCTGATCACGTCGGTCATGGTCCTGTTCTCGCTGCTCGGCTCCACCATGGGCTTCTCGGTGGAGACCCTGGGCTTCTACGCGCTGTTCATCCCGCTGATGGCCGCGCTGGGCTACGACCGGCTGGTGACGGCGTCCATGATCATCCTCGGCGCGATGATCGGCGTGATGGGTGCGACGGTGAATCCGTTCTCGATCGGCGTGGCGGCCGGAGAGGCGGGGGTCGGCATCGGCGACGGCATCGTGCTGCGCCTGATCCTCTGGGTCGTGCTGACGGCGATGGCGGTGGCGTGGGTGCTGCGGTACGCCGCCAAGGTCCGCCGCGACCCGCAGGCGTCGCTGGTCGGCTGGGAGGACCCGGAGGACGAGGGCGCCGTTGCCGAGGACGCCGCTGATCAACCGCACGACGAGACGCTGACCGGAACCCAGAAGGTCGTCCTCGCCATCACGGCGTTCGCCTTCGGCCTGATGATCTTCTCCGTCATCCCCTGGACGAGCCTGTTCGAGTCTGCCACCGGGGACGCCGACTACCTGTACGAGCACGAGGCACCGATCACCGGGGAACCCCTGTGGTTCGACCTGGGCTGGTGGTTCCCGCAGTTGTCGATGCTGTTCCTCATCGCGTCGGTGCTGGTCGGGGTGGTCGCGAAGATGAAGGAGAAGGAGATCGTCCGGCTGATCGCCGCCGGCGCCTCGGACATGATGGGTCCGGCGATGGTCGTGCTGCTCGCCGGCGGCGTGTCGGTGCTGATGAACAACACGCGGACGCTGGATACGATTCTCAACGCGATGGAGCAGGCGGTCTCAGGCGCTGCCGCGGGCGTCTTCGCGGTCATCACGGTGGTGGTGAACATACCCCTGGCCTTCCTGATCCCTTCGAGCTCGGGGCACGCGGCGCTGGCGATGCCGCTGCTCGCGCCGCTGGCGGACTTCGCGGGCGTCAGCCGGGCGACCACCATCACCGCCTGGATCTCCGGCCACGGCCTCACCCTGCTGTTCTCGCCCACCAGCGTCGTCGTCGTGGGGGGGCTGGCGATCGCCAAGGTCGGGTACGACACGTACCTGCGGTTCGTCTGGCCGCTGCTCCTCGGGCTGTTCGTGGTCGCGTCGGGAATCCTCGCCGTCGCCGCGGGGCTGGAGTGACTGGGTGAGCGACGCAGCACTCAGCCTGCTGATCCTCGCCGCGACGGTCGTCCTGTTCGTCTGGAACAGGTTCCCGGTGGAGATCGTCGCGATCGGCTCGGCGCTGGCCCTGTACTTCACCGGCGTCAACGACCTGACCGCGACGCTGAGCGGGTTCGGCGACCCTGCGGTGGTGATGATCGCGGCGCTGTTCATCGTCAGCGAGGGCCTCGACCTGAGCGGCGTGACGGCCTGGGCGGGGCAGGCGCTGTCGAAGCGGTCGGGGGGCCAGCCGTCCCGGGTGCTGGTGCTGACGATGCTCCTGGTCGCGGTCCTGACGGCGCTGATCGGGCTGAACGGCGCTGTCGCGGCGCTGATGCCGATGACGGTGGTGCTGGCCATGCGCTTGGGCATCCCGACCTCGCGGCTGCTGATGCCCCTGGCATTCGCCGGCAGCGCGGGCGCCCTGCTGCTGCTGACGGGCAGCCCCGTGAACGTGGTGATCTCCGAGGCATCGGTGAGCGCCGGCTTCGGGGCGTTCGGCCTGTTCGAGTTCGCGCTGATCGGCGTCCCGGTGGTCGCCGGCTCGATGCTGGTCATCATCGTGCTGGGGCCGCGCCTGCTGCCCGATCGGACGAGCAGCCTGCTGCCCCCCGACCTCAGCGCCCATGCCCGCACCCTGGTCGAGCACTACTCGCTGGATCAGGTGTTCCACCTCCGTGTGGAGCGGCGATCGCCGCTGATCGGGATCCCCCGTGCGCAGTGCGCCGAGCGCAGTTGGCCCGATGTCCGGATCATCACCGTGTTCGACGAGCTGGGGGGACGCCCGACGACAGACGGGATCGTGTCGGTCAACGACCGGCTGACCGTGCTGGGGGCGCTACCCGACGTGGAGCGCTTCGCTGCCGAGACCGGCACCGCCATCACCGCCGTCCGTGGTGTCACCGAGGTGTCGATGTCGCTGCTCAACCGCAACGAGGGGGTCATCGAAGCGGTCATCCCGCCGCGTTCGCGCTACGTCGACGCCGAGGTGCACCCCGGCGCGGTCATCCAGGGCGCGGTGGTCGTGCTGGCCATCCAGCGCGACGGCGTCGACCGCGGCGACGATGATGCGACCCTCAAGACCGGCGACGTCCTGTTGCTGGAGGGCCCGTGGAGCGCCCTGGACGAGGCTGAGAACGACAACGACCTGCTGGTCGTGAACGCTCCGGACCTGATCCGCCGCCAAGCGGTGCCGAGGGGGAGAGGCTCCACGCGAGCCATTGTCATCCTCGCGGCCATGGTGCTGCTGCTGGCGACCGGACTGGTGCCGCCGGTGGTCGCGGCGCTGCTGGCCGCAGGTGCGATGATCCTGTCCCGGGTCGTCTCCGCGCAGGAGGCCTACCGGAAGGTGTCCTGGAGCACGGTGCTGATGGTCGCGGGGATGTTCCCCATGTCGATCGCCATCCAGGAGTCCGGCGCCGGCGCGATGATCGCCGAGCGGCTGGTGGAGATCGTCGGGGGCGCCGGGCCCACCGCGCTGTTGGCGGGGCTGGCGGTGTTGACGATGATCTTCGGCCAGCTCATCAGCAACACGGCAACCGCCCTGGTGATGATCCCGATCGCCCTGTCCGCCGCCGAGCAGCTCGGGGTGTCGGGCCGGCCGGTGCTGATGTCGCTGTGCGTCGCTGCCGCCGCGGCGTTCATGACCCCGGTGGCCACGCCGGCGAACCTCATGGTCATGGGGCCGGGCGGCTATCGGTTCGGCGACTACTGGAAGCTGGGGCTGCCCCTGCTGCTGCTGTTCTTCGTCGCCGCGGTCTTCGTCGTGCCGTTGATCTGGCGGTTCTGAGGGCGGCGACGGCTCGCCGGTCGTGCACTTCGGCATTGTGCGTCGCTCACCGGTTCCCACCGCCCGATTCGCTTGCCTCGGCATCCTTGAGTGTCAGCGCGTCGGAGTCGAGCGAGGACGCCCGAACCTTGCGGATCTCGTGCCCTGCACGCCGGGTCCGCCCGACGTCCGCACGCTCCGCGTGGGTTGATCGCTGCGAAAGGCTGGCTGGCACGCCACGCGGCCGCGGCGCGCCAGGAATCCGGCGCGATCAATGACAGGCCCCGCCCGCGTGCACCTTGTGGTTGGGAAGCGCTCACCGTGCCGTCCTGCCCTTCGAAACAGCCGGATTCCCTTTGCCGTCACCCACTGTTTGACCAATATGTGCGGCACGAAGCGCATCCAAGGGTGTAGGAGTAGTACGTGGTCCTCGTGATGGCCGTCTTGACGTGGGTGTTGGCATCCGTCACGCTCGTCGCACTTTGGATCGGCTACCGCACGCTCGTGGGCACTCCTCGCTCGACGAGATCGACGGCCCAGAGGCAACGGGACCCCTCGGAGGCGATCACGACCTAGCCGCTCGGATGAGCGCAGGCGTGCTGGCTCCCCGGAGGCGACTGAACGGTCGCCCACCAGCATCATCGCGAGGGCCGCTGCGATTGTTGGAGGGCGACAGCTGCGGTCAGGGAGGCGCTGATGTATAGCGCGCTACTGATCAGGAACAACACAAGCATCAAGGTGATCGGGACCGCGAAGGCGCCGTACCGGGGCTTGGACAGCGACCAGCTGATGATGGACGCCGTTGCGAACTTCAGCACCTCGACCATGACCGCCCCGGATGCAGCCCCGACCCGATGGGCCCGCTTCGGAGGGCGGATCCCTCCCAGGTGCCCCAGCAGCAGAGAGATGATCAGGAAGTTCAAGAGCAAGGAAACGGTGGCGGTCGCGAACAGCAGCAGCCATCTCGCCAGACTGCTCTGAAGCCCCAGCCATTCCACGATCGGTTGAGCGAGGGAGGTGACCAGGAGCGAGGGGACGAGGGAGAGAAGTACCAGGGGGCCCAGAATCAGCAGCTGGCCGAGCATCCGGATCCGGGCGACCACGAAGTTCGTCGGATCCTTGGCGGCGCCATAGATGACGTGCAGCGACTGCCCCGCCGCATGGACCGCCCCTGTCCCCGCGAAGGCCAGCACCACCAGACCCAGGACCGAGGCCGTCGTCCCGTATCCGCGGATCGACTCCGGAGAGATGCCGTTCTCGCCGACGAGGCCGGGAAAGGCGTTCTCGAGGGCCTCGGTGAGCCATTGAGCCAGCCAATCCGAACCCATCAGCGCGATGGCTCCGTAGGCGAGGGTCACCCCGGAGATCACTGCGAGGAACAGGTAGTACGTCGTGCCGGCAGCAAGGAGCGGGGCGCTCGCCTGCAGGAAGCGGCTGCCGGCGCGGTAGAGGAGCCCTGCCGCGACCAGGCGATCGTCCAGCAAGGCCTGCGTCGGGTCGAATCCCTTGGGCGGCGGGTGGATGGCGGTGCCGGGGATCGGCTGGAGTCCGTCGACGGTCGGCGGCACGGGGCCGCGCAGGTCCGACGGATGATCGGTCACGCCGTAACGGTATCCGTCCGCGGCTCCCGCGCTTGGACGATCCCCTCGGGGTTGGCGGGGGCGGCGACAGGTTCGACGACGCAGGGGGTTAGCGTCTCAGCTGTGGACTTCTCAACCAGCCCCCGAACGCGTGACTACCTGGTCCGGCTCCAGGCCTTCATGGACGACGCTGTGTTTCCCGCTGAGGCCCTCTACGAGCAGCAGCGCGTCGAGCTCGCCACAGTCGGACGGCCCCACGATGTGCCGCAGGTTGTCGAGGAGTTGAAGGCGCAGGCGCGGTCCCTCGGGCTGTGGAACCTGTTCCTTCCGGATTCCGCGGAGCCCGCACACGGGCTGTCGGTGGCCGAGTACGCGCCCCTGGCGGAGCTGAGCGGATGGTCGCCGGTGATCGCGCCCGAGGCGATCAACTGCGCCGCCCCCGACACCGGCAACATGGAGGTGCTGCACCTGTTCGGGTCGCCGGAGCAGAAGCAGCGGTGGCTCGAGCCGCTGCTCGCCGGCGAGATCCGCAGCGGCTTCGCGATGACCGAGCCCGACGTCGCATCCTCCGACGCCACGAACATCGCCACGCGCATCGAGCGTCGGGGCGACGTCTACGTCATCAACGGCAGGAAATGGTGGACCACCGGGGCGATGGACCCCCGGTGCCAGGTGCTGATCGTGATGGGCAAGACCGATCCGGGCGCGGACGTGCACCACCAGCAGTCGATGGTGCTGGTGCCGATGGATACCCCCGGGGTGAAGGTCGTACGGAACCTTCCGGTGTTCGGCTACGACGACCAGCACGGCCACGCCGAGCTCACCTTCACCGACGTCGAGGTCCCGGTGAGCAGCCTGATCGGCGAGGAGGGCAGCGGGTTCGCGATCGCGCAGGCGCGCCTGGGGCCGGGTCGGATCCACCACTGCATGCGGGCCATCGGCACTGCCGAGCGCGCCCTGTGGCTGATGACCGATCGGGCGATGGACCGGGTGGCGTTCGGCCGCCCGCTGGCACGCCAGGGCGTGATCCGGGAATGGATCGCCACCTCGCGCATCGAGATCGAGCAGGCGAGACTGCTGACGATGAAGGCGGCATGGCTGATCGATCAGGTCGGGCCCAAGGGTGCGCGCACCGAGATCGCCGCCATCAAGGTGGTCGCGCCGCGGGTGGCGCTGGCGGTGCTCGACCGGGCCATCCAGACCTTCGGCGGAGCCGGTGTCACCCAGGACGTGCCGCTGGCCCAGCTGTGGGCGGGCATGCGGACGCTGCGGCTGGCGGACGGTCCCGATGAGGTCCACCTGCGCGACGTTGGGCGGCTCGAGCTTGGCAAGCACCTCAGGGCGCGGGCGGCCCAGCAATGACAGCCGCCGAGCTGATCGACCAGCCGGTGCCGTTGCGCGACGAGGATTCGCTGCCGGTCGAGGCGCTGGCCGGCTGGCTGTCGCAGCAGGTGGACGGCCTGACCGGCGTCCCGGCGGTGGCGCAGTTCCCCGGCGGCGCGTCCAACCTGACCTACCTCCTCACCTTCGACGACCGCGAGTTCGTGCTGCGGACGCCGCCGCGCGGGCGCAAGGCAGCCAGCAGCCATGACATGGGTCGCGAGGCGCGGGTGATGGCTGCGCTGGCAGGACGCTTCCCGGTGCCCGCAGTCGTCGCGCAATGCCCCGATGCGTCGGTCATCGGGCAACCGTTCTACGTCATGGACCGCGTCCGGGGCCTGATCCTGCGATCCGATCCACCAGCCGGACTGGCATTCGGTCCCCAGATCGCCGCCGCGGTGGCGGATGGGATGATCCGGCGGCTTGCCCAGCTGCATCAGCTCGATCCGGCCGACCTGGGCCTGGCCGAACTGGACAAGGGTCCGGGCTACGTCGCGCGGCAGGTCCGCGGCTGGAGCGAGCGGTACCGGGCGGCACGGCTGCCGGACAGCCCGGACGGCGAGGCTGTGATGGCATGGCTGGATGCGCATCAGCCGCCGGACGTGCGGCGCTGCCTGATCCACAACGATTGGCGCTTCGACAACCTGATCCTGGATCCGGCCGACCTGCAGCGGATCCTGGCGGTCCTGGACTGGGAGATGTCCACCATCGGGGACCCGCTGCTGGACCTCGGCTGTGCACTGGCCTACTGGGTGCAGGACGACGATGATACGGTCTTCCAGGCGCTGCGGCGGCAACCCACGAACGTGCCCGGGATGCCGTCGCGGGATGAGGTCGTGCGGCGGTACTGCGAGTTGTCGGGTCTGCCGCTGGACTCAGATGCCTTCATCTTCTACGAGACGTTCGGCCTGTTCCGGCTGGCCGTGATCGCCCAGCAGATCTACTACCGGTTCGCGGCCGGCCAGACGCACAACCCGGCGCTGGCCGCGTTCTCGACCGCGGTGGGGGCGCTCCTCGATCGGTGCCAGGGGTCAATCCGAGGCTGATCGGGCGGCCCGGCGCCGGGCGGCGCTGGGGCTGGGGCCGGCGATCGGCGCGCGAGTCTGCCAGAAGTGGCCGATTCCGCAGTGAATCGTGTGCCTGTCGGCTGGGTCGGTGTTGATCGCGCCGGAATCCAGGAGAGTCGCGACAGCGGGCCGCGTGCCGCGCGGGATTCCGTGGCGATCAGCGCGGGGCATGCGTTGGAGCCGGCGGCCGGCTGCTGGCCCGTCCCGTCCCTGCTGATCCGCTGTGGATTCGGCCATATCTGGCGGTTTCCGCCGGATGTCGTCCCGGAGGCCGGAGTCAGGGGACCGGCCTCCGATGCGGCTCGGTGGCGCGGATCCGTGGCGATTCGGAATCCGGCGGGGAGTCCGGGGGCGGCTCGCTGGCCGCGCCGCTCCCGCTGGCCGGTGTCGGGGTATCGGTCGCGCTCGCAGGTGATGCGGATGCCAGGGTCAGCGGCCGCTGCACAACGGCCGGGCTGCCGCGCGGGGATGGCTCGCTGGCCGCAGTTCCCGCCGGCGGGGCGCCAGAAGGCACCGGCTGCCTGTTTGCACCCGCGGCGTGGGCGGATCGCCCCTGTGTTAGCACACCCGGTGGGGGGCTTTGCACCCGTGGCGGGGGCGGATCGCCCGCGACACGCCGCTGGGAGCCCACGTTTCGGGTGCAAAGCCCCGGCCGTACGGGTGCAACAAGCGGCCACGGAAGGCCGGAAACACCCCCGCCACGGGTGCAAAGCCCCGCTACGGGTGCATCTGCCCTCCGACGCCCCGGCACCACGGGGCTGGTCCCACGATCCGCCAGGCCGCGGACTGCGGATCCCGCCAACCCGCACACCCCGCCAGATTCCGAAGGACCCCAAACGCCTGTGCCCTGCTCGCCTCGTCGCCCGGAGCTACCCCTCGATCTGCAGCGCCGGGAACTGCCACCGCTTGCGAATCGCGATCATGCGGACGGCGACCACCGCCAGCGCGGGCATCCAGTAGGTGAGCCGGTTCACCCACGACAGTTCGTTGAGCACCACGAAGAAGACCGACCCGGCGAGCGCGGCCGTCGCGTACACCTGCCCGGTGAACACCAGCGGCTGGGTGTTGGCCAGCACATCGCGCAGCACGCCGCCGCCGACCCCGGTCAGCACGCCCATCACCACTGCGAGCCAGGCCGGATACCCCAGCGACAGCGTCACCGATGATCCGATGACGCAGAAGGCGCCCAGCCCCAGGGCGTCGGCGATGATCACGGTGCGCCAGGAGTCAGGCGCGTTGACAGCCGAGAAGCGCCGGCGCAGCGGGACCAGCGCCAGCCCCACGCCCGCGGCGAGGAAGAAGGCCCACCAGTCGTCGACCCACCACATCGGGAGGTTGCCGATGACCAGGTCCCGCAGGCTCCCCCCTCCGACTGCGGTGAGCAGGGCCAGGACCGTCACCCCGACGACGTCCATCCCGACGCGCATCGCGGCCACCGCGCCGGAGATGGCGAAGGCCACCGTGCCGAACACCGAGAGCAGGTTGAAGATCACGTCGTTGCTGGGATCGACCACCATTTCGCTTCCAGGCACGGCTGCGCTCCTTCGCCGGCCGGCACCGTGAACTGTTGTGTTCCCGCCTAGCGATGGCGCCCGACCGGCCCTAGCGTATGGGCCATGGCTGATATTCGACGTCCGAAGCTGACCATCGTGGGGGCGGGATCCGTAGGGGCTACGACCGCGTTCGCCTGCCAGACCCGCGGTACGGCGGGCACCCTGACCATCTACGACATCAATGCGGAGAAGGTCAGGGCCGAGGTGCTCGACCTCAATCACGGAGCCGCCTTCGTCCCGCGCTGCGATGTGACCGGCAGCTCCGACATCGAGGTCACGGCGGACAGCGACATCGTCGTGATCACCGCCGGTGCGAAGCAGAAGCCCGGGCAGACGAGGCTGGACCTCGCGGGAGCCAACGTCAACATGATGCGCACCCTCGTCCCGCAGCTCGTGGAACAGTCGCCCGATGCGATCTACATCCTCGTGACGAACCCCTGTGATGTGGTGACCTATGCGGCGCAGAAGTTCGCCGGGCTGCCGCTGAACCGGGTCTTCGGATCCGGGACCGTACTCGACAGCGCCAGGTTCCGGTACCTGCTTGCCGAGCGGATCCGGGTGTCGCCCAGCAATGTCCACGCGTACATCGCCGGGGAGCATGGCGACTCCGAGATCGCGCTGTGGTCATCCGCCACGGTCGGCAACGTCCCGCTGAAGGACTTCTCGCCGCACGGTGGAGGCACGATCGACGCAGAGGCCCGCAAAGAGATCCATGGGCAGGTCGTGAACGCCGCGTACGAGATCATCCAGGGCAAGGGGGCGACCTGGTACGCGATCGGATTGGCGGTCTCGCGCATCTGTGAAGCGGTGTTCCGGGACGAGGACCGGGTGCTGTCGGTCTCCTCCTACCTCGACGACTACCAGGGCATCACGGACGTGTGCCTGTCGGTGCCGACGATCGTCGACCGGACCGGGGTGGTGGCCACGCTGGAGGTCCCGATGTCGGCCAACGAGCTCGCCGGGCTGCGGGCGAGCGCGGATGCCGTCCGCGGGGTTGCCAAGTCGCTCGGTCTGTGAACCCGTGGGCGGGTGCAGGCGCCCCTGCTAGGCCGGGCATTGCGCCGGCAGGGGCCGGTCTGCCAGGAAGGCGCTGACCGCTGCCACCACCCACGGGTCGGACGGGACCTGACCGTGGGAAACCGCGGCGTCGGTGCAGACCTGCTGGATGGCCTGCACCGTGGCGCCCGGCAATTCGCTGGAGCGCGCCGGCACGATCACCTCGTCGGTCTGCGAGTACAGCGACAGCCAGCGTGCGGGGCCGGCCGCATCGGGCAGTCCCGCCAGAAGGTCGGATCCGGGCTTCATCTGCTGGCAGGCCAGCGGGCAGCGTGGCCCGCCCAGCAGCGCCAGCGCCGTTCCGCGATGGGGGGCCGCGATGCTCACGACCTCCGCGAACAGAGCCGGATCGTCGATCGCGGCGATCCGGCCGATGAGGCCTCCGGCGGAGAACCCCACAGTCGAGACTGTTCCGGCTCCGCCGCCGAGCAGGGTCTCAGCACGCTCCTCGGCGGCGTGCGCGTAGCCCCGCAGGTCCCCGGTGCCGGTGCCGATGTCCAGGACCTCGACCAGATAGCCGGCGTCGGTCAACGCCGCCCGCAGGGCTTCCAGGGGCTCCCGGTCGCCGCCGTACCCCGGGATGAGCAGAACCGCCTCCGGCTGCCCGGGGACCGCCTGCTCGGCGTCCTGTTGGAGCCAGAACACCAGCGTCAGCCCCAGCACGGCCAGTGCCGCGGCGCAGGCGAGCAGCGCGGTTCGCCTGCGCTGCACGGGCGCCTCTTCGGCCGGCATCCCCCCACTCTGCGGCATTCCACAGGCGCCGGACAGAACTGCCCGGCATTTCTCCTGCAAACAGGCCCATCGCATCGGCATACTTCCGGCGGAAGCACGAAACGATGGAGGAGAGCCATGGCCACAAAGGCTGGAACGAAGGATCCGTATCCCGCGACCCCCGATGCGCTCATCGAGATGATGCGCAATCGCGAATACGTCACCGCGAAGTATGTGGCGCTGAAGGACCGCAAGACCGAGATCCTGCAGTTGGACCCCACCGCGGACGGCGTCATCTTCAAGGTCGACCGCGAGGTTGACGCGAACCTGCCCGACATCGCGAAGAAGGTGCTGGGGGACACCAACCAGCTGGTGCAGTCGGAGGTGTGGAAGAAGTCGGGCTCCGGCTACGCGGCCGACGTCTTGATCGACTCCCCCGGCAAGCCGGTCAAGATCACCGGGACCATGAGCATCCAGCCCGCCAGCCCCACCACGTCCACCTGGACCGTCGACTTCGAGATCAAGGCCAGCGTCCCGCTGATCGGGGGGAAGATCGAGAAGATCGTCGCCGACGAGACCCAGGCGAACCTGGTCAAGGAGTACGAGTTCAACAAGGGCTGGCTGGCCAGCCACTGATGTCGCAGGACCCTCGCCTGGTTCACGGCAGCCAGGCGAGGGTCCCACGCAGGTAGAGGTACCCCACGAAAGCGACCGCGTCGATGGCGAAGTGTGCGATCACGAAGGGGGTTGTGCGCCGCCACCTCGTGAAGAGCCAGCCGAAGAGCAGCCCCATCGCGAGGTTGCCGATGAATCCGCCGAACCCCTGGTACAGGTGGTAGGCGCCGCGGATCAGGGCAGCGCCCACGATCGCGGTGCCCGGCGCGACTCCTGCCTGGCGAGTGCGGTGCAGGAAGTAGCCGAGTACGACCACCTCTTCGACCAGCGCGTTCTGAGCCGCATCAGCCAGCAGCATCGGCGTCGTCCACCAGAACCTCTCGGCCGTGACTGCGGCGATCTGGACGCTCAGCCCCAACTGGTAGGCGATCAGATAGAACGCCAGCCCGATCGCCCCCACAGCCGCGCCGAGTACCAGACCCCGGGAGATGTCGCGCCGCGGCTGCGACCCGTCCAGCCCGATGGTCGACAGCCCTTCGCCCGAACGGCGCAGCAGGTACCAGACCAGCGCCACGGGTCCGAGGCCGATCATGATGCCGGCCAGTTGGTAGGCCAGGTCGAGCCAGGGGCGGTCGGGGGTCTGCGAGACCACGATGGAGGCGGTCTGATCCGACAGGGCGATGTCGACCGTCAGGCGGTTGAGCAGGTTCAGCAGCGACCGGACCGCGCTGGCGCCGAGCGAGACCCACAGCACGATCCCCAGCTCGATCAGCCACGGCCAAGCCAGGACGCGTGACGCGGGTTGCGGCTGATCGGTCACCGCATCAGTATCCGCGACTCCCCGCAGGACCCGTCGGCGGGCGGATGGCGGCGCAGTCCTAGGAGGCTGGTGTCTTTCAGCGCGTGTCGGTTCCTGGCTGCGCGCGCGGGTC
>CAZECO010000019.1:14159-26319 GCA_964510455.1 uncultured Actinomycetes bacterium | reverse complement strand
GCATGCCCGGAATTCCGACGCGTTGCCCACCACGGGGCGCTGGCGCGGACCGCCCGGCCGCATCCTGCGGCCCGCCGGGGCGTTCCCGCTCCCAGGTGGTGCCGGGGAACGCGTCGGAATGTCGGGCAGGCCCGGGAATCCCCGCTCAGCCCGAGCGCATGCCCGGAATTCCGACGCGTTGCCCACCACGGGGCGCTGGCGCGGACCGCCCAGGGCGCGGGAACGCCCGAACTTGATCCCGGGTGCGCTCGCCGACCTCATGCGATCGACCACGTGGTCGGCCATCGACAGCGCGGAGGGCCATCCGCTTCGGTCAGGTCCGGTCGTCGCCACAGGCAGGCGCTCCACGGAGACCTGCGGTCAGAACGTCCCGGGGCGGGGTGACGGGTGTCCCTGGTGCCCGTGACACCGGGCGGTGGATGTTGAAGCCACAACCCAGAAAGGAGTCCGCCATGACCATCACCGCCCAATCGACATCGATCGAAGTCCGCAAGCCGGCGTGGCTGCTGATCGCGACGTTCCCGGTCTACGCCGCCTACCTCGCACTGGCCATCGCGGCATACACCGGCAGGGGCGAAACTACCGCCACATTCACCCCGGCCGACATCGACGAACTCGGGATCGCCTGGATCGCCGTGCACATCCTGTGGATCGTTCCGCCCGTGCTCGCCGCTGTCGCCCTGATGGTTCTTGCGCGCCAGTTCGGCACGGGTACCACCCGATTGGTTCCGGCCCTCGCCGGAGTCACCTTCGTGATGGCGGCGGCCTACCTGATCATCAACGCGCTTGCGTATGGTTTCGATGGCCCGACCTGGGGCGACAGCGCCCTGTACACCTGGTCCAACCTCACCAGCATCTTCGCCGGTTGGTTCGGCGTCCACCCGGCGACCCTCATCGTCGTCGTCGCCCTGGCCACGGCGGGGATCGCGAAGAGGACCACGATCATCGTCGGCGTGCTCTACGCCCTGTACGTGGTGTTCGAACTCCTCACCTACCTCCCGGTCGTCTTCGGTTCGAGCACCTTCGCCGACATGACGGGAGGTCTCCCGCCGTTCCTGCTCGGTGTCTTCTGGGCCGTCCTTGGTAGCGGGCTCCTCAGGGCGCGCGTACCGTCGGGCGCATGAGTGACCCGCCGCGGCTCGCGGTCGGTTCGCTGGGGTGGCGAGCCGGCCGCGCAGCCGCGGTCGCAGTGGTTGTGCTGTGTGCGGTGATCTTCCTGCTCGGCCTCGTGCTGTGGGCGCAGCAGGACCACCTGGCTCCCGAGCGCTGGGTGCTGCCGGAGACCTGGTCCGAGGCGGACCTGCGGGCCGCGGCGGGCAGCGCGGGGATTCCCATTCCCACGGTGACGGCCTTCTACATGCTCCTGGAGCTGATCGTCGCGAGCATCGGGATCGCGGTCGCCCTCCTCCTGCTCCGCGGAGAACCGACATGGTTCCGCATCTACGTAGCAGTGGCGCTGTCCGTCTGGGTGACCACCGGCGGTGCGATGGCCATCGTCTACACGGAGGCCGGCGCAGCGTGGGCGGGCTCGCTGCAAGGGATCGGCTGGATGGCGGTGTTCCCGATCGCCTATCTGTTCCCCGACGGAGTGTTCGTCCCACGCTGGACGCGGTGGGCACTGATCGGCTGGGCATCCTATCTTCCCTTCCTGGTGGCGCTGAATCTCCTCGGCTACCAGACCGGTCCGGAGAGCCTGGTCGAGGTGGCCCCGGTGCTCGCGCTGTTGGCCACGGCGGTGTATGCCGCCGTCTACCGCTACCGCAGGGTCTCCACCCCCCAGCAGCGGCGGCAGACCCGCGGGCTCGTGGCTGCGCTCACCGTGTGGTTCGCCATCTCGTTCGTCAGCGCGATGCCCCCGCTGCGGAACGTCGTTCGGGACGAGACCGTGACCGGCCTCCTCGCGAGCGGGACGATCACCCTTGCGAGCTACCTCGCCTGCGCTCTCATCCCCGCCTCGATCGCGGTCGCGATGCTTCGCCACGGCCTCTACGACCTCGACGTGTGGGTCAACCGGGCCCTCACCTACGGCTTCCTCACCGCGCTCCTCGCCGCCGCCTATGCGGTCGCCGCGGCCATCGGTGGACTGGTTTGGGGTGCCCAGGACCTCGCCGGTCCGCTGGTGGCGACGGTGGTAGTCGCAGCCATGCTGCATCCGCTGCGGCTGCAGGTTCAGCGGCGCGTGGATCGTTTCGTCTACGGGCACAGCCTCGAACCCAAGGTGCTGCTCGACGACCTGCGCCGCTCCCGCGAACGCATCTTGGTGGCACGGGAGGACGAGCGTCGTCGCCTGCAGCGAGACCTGCACGATGGCCTCGGCCCCACCCTGGCCAGTCTCTACCAGCGGGTCGATGCGGCGAGGTCGATGGTCGCCACCGACCCTGGCGCCGCCGACAGGCTCCTGGCGGACGTGGGCGAACACACGCGATCGGTGATCGGAGACATCCGCGGGCTGGTCCAGGCGCTACGGCCTCCTGAGCTCGATCAGCTCGGCCTCGTGGGCTCGATCGAGGCCGCCGCATCACGACTCGACGGTCTGACGGTATCCGTGACCGGCGACGTGGGCCCGCAGCCTCCGGTGGTCGAGACCGCGGCCTATCGCATCGCGATGGAGGCGCTCACCAACGCAGCGTGGCATTCCGGTGGACGGACGGCCCACGTGGCGCTGACGGAACAGCGGGGATCGCTGGTGGTTACCGTCGTGGACGACGGCCAGGGCATCGGCGATGACGCGCAGGCCGGGACCGGCCTCCAGTCCATGCGTGAGCGCGCCGACGAGCTCGGCGGAACCTGTGAGATCGTCACGCTGAACGGCGGAGGTACGCGAGTCCGAGCCGTCCTGCCCAAGGGGATCCCGACATGACCGTGAAGGTGCTCATCGTCGATGACCATCCCTTCTACCGGGAGGGGATCAAGACCCTGCTCGCCGCGCGGGCGCCCGATCGGGTCGAAGTGGTGGGTGAGGCGTCCACCGGTGAGGAGGCGGTGGAGCTTTGCGCCACAGCTCGTCCGGACGTGGTGCTGATGGATCTGCAGATGCCAGGATTCGGCGGCATCGCAGCCACCGAACAGATCACCGCCCGGTACCCGGGCATCGCGGTCCTAGTGCTGACGATGCTCGACGACGACTCCGTGCTGCGGGCACTGAAGGTGGGCGCCCGCGGCTACCTGCTCAAGGATGCCGGGGTCGACGACGTGCTGCGCGCCGTGGAGGGCGTGGCGGCCGGCCAGTCGGTGCTTGCACCGCAGGCCACGGTGCGGATCAACCGGCAACTGCGTGACTCGGCTGCCTCCGACCGGCCGTTCCCCGAGCTCACCGACCGCGAGCACGAGCTGCTCACCGAGATTCTGGGTGGCAGGTCGACTGGGGAGATCGGACATCGTCTGGGACTCACGGACAAGACGGTCCGCAACTACGTCTCGGCCATCCTGACCAAGCTGCAGGTGCGGGATCGGGCCCAACTGGTGGTCAAGGCGCGCGAGGCGGGGTATCCGGAGGACTGAGCGCAGTGTCCCGCGTGCCTGGGGAGAACGCCGGCGTGCCCACCGGCACGAGCACGTTCCCTCGTCAGGCGATGCCCGCGTCTCTAGCTTTGGCGACCGCGGCGGCACGGGTCGGGACGCCGAGCTTGGTCAGGATGGCGGAGACGTTGTTCTGCACCGTCTTCTTGCTGAGCACGAGCCGGGCGGAGATCTCCTCGTTGGACAGGCCGCCGGCGACGAGAGCGAGCACCTCGAGCTCCCGGGAGGAGAGCTGGGGGAACGCCGTGTTGGTGGCTGTGCCGCGTGGCCGGGCGAAGTACCGGTCCATGCGTTCGGCGAATTCCTGGCCGAGGATCGCCCTGCCGGACGCCACGATGCGGATGGACTCGACGATCTCGTCGCCGGGCGCCCCCTTGAGGATGTATCCCCTCGCGCCGGCGCGCATTGCGGCGAACACGTTTCCGTCGTCGTCGTGCATCGTGAGCACGAGCACGGCGCCTGCCGTGCCCTCCTCGACGATCCGCCGCGTCGCCTCCACGCCGCCGGTGCCGGGCATCGTGAGGTCCATGAGGACCACCTGCGGCCGGTGCTGGGCGGCGAGCGCGACGGCTTCCTCCCCGTCCGACGACTCGCCGACCAGCTCCAGCCCCTCGGTATCGGAGATGAGGCTGCGCAGGCCGTCACGAAACAGCGGGTGGTCGTCGGCGATGAGCACCGTGATCGTGCGGGTCATTCGGGCACCGGCCATTCGGCTCGCACGACGGTCCCGTGGGGTACCCGCGTGAGCAGCTGGAGAGTGCCCCCGAGCGCCGCGGTGCGCTCGCGCATCGAGGCGATGCCGACACCGGGCTGGTAGGCGTCGGGGACGCCGGGGCCGTCGTCGTGCACTTCGAGCAGGAGCCGGTCGGTCGCGCTCAGCCGAACCCAGAACGATCCGGGGTCGGCATGGGCGGAGGCGTTCTTCATCGCCTCGACGGCCACGAAGTAGACGCCGGTCTCGAAGCCGTCGGGCAGCGGGGGCAGCGGCGAGGTGTCGACGGATGCCGCACCGAGGAACTCGGCCTGCTGGCGGATCGCGCCGTCGAGCCCGAGGGAGTCCAGCACCGGTGGCCGCAGGGCGTGTACCAGGCGGCGGACCTCTTCGACGGCGTGGCGGCTGCTCTCGCGCAGCTTCGCGAGATCGGCCCGGACGTGCTGGTCGTCCCCGAGGTGTCGTTCGGCTCCCTCGATCCCGAGCACGATGCCGGCCAGCGTCGGCCCGAGGCCGTCGTGAAGGTCGCTGCGCAGCCGGCGTCGCTCGGCATCACGGGCCTCGGCCATCCGGCGGTGAGCCTCCCGCTCAGTCTGCTCGCGCAGCTCTGCCAGGGCGCGTACGGGGTCGACGCGCTCGCCGTACGTCGCGAGGTTGATGAGCGCGAACAACTCTTCGCGGTGAGGGATCGCCAGCCACGCGGCACCGGCCAGCACCACACCGATCTGACCGAGGATCGCGCCCAGCCAGGGCGGGATGGTGCCCGTGGACCCCACCGCACCGGCGACGACACCGGCCAAGGCGTTGAGCCAGGCCGCCACCTCGAACGGTCGCAGGCCCCGACGCAGGTCGTCGGCCGACCGCCGCCGTCGCAGCCGGACGTCGACCGCGGCCAGCACGGTGATCGGGACACTGAGCATCAGGCCGAGCACGCCTAGCGCCTCCGTCACAGTGCCCGCCGAACCCGGCAGCGCCTCCTCGCGGCCAGGAAGCGTCCAGCCCGGATGGGTCACCGCGCCGAGCAGGATGAACCCAAGGGCGACATACGATGTCGTGACGAGGACCCGCCCGAGCCGGGTCGTCGCCTTGCCGGAAGGGAACAGCAGCACCCCGAGGGTGACGAGCGCGAACAGGCTCACCGCGGCGAGAGATCCCACCGTCCCGAGGAGCACGACACCGAAGCTGCTCAGGTCGAGCTGCTCGACAACCGTCATCGGAAACGCGCTGACCGCCGCGCCCAGCGAAGCGGCGAGGAGCAGCCAGCCCGGGGCGCTGCGCGTGTCCCGGCGCACGAGCAGGAGCCCGAGGACCCCGGCACCGAGCTGGACGACCGCCCCGGCGACGTGGACCCACTCGGTGGGTCCGGCACCCGACGCGAGGGCGAGCAGCACCGCGAGCGCTGTGAGCGTGACCGCCCCGTCGAGGAGCCCGTACGCCAGGCGACGCGCCCACGGGTCGCTCATAGGCACCGAGACTACTGATGTGCGCGGAGCTGGACGACGCCCAGCGCGAAGAGGAGCAGTACGTAGCCCAACGGGATCGGCAGCACCACCGACGCCAGTCCGAGCACGATCGCGATGGTGCCGATGACGGTGCCCGCCTTCGGGTGCGCCGCTGCCTGCGTGAAGGCCGCACACGCGACGGCGAAGGTGAAGGCGACGCCCGTCACCGTGTTGAGGGCGAAGCTCGCATCGGTGCTTCCGAGAGCATCGGCGAAGCCCGGCAGCGAGGTGGGCTCCGCGAACAACTGGGCGGCGATGACCGCGGAGTGGAGGGCCTCGGTCACCAGTGCGACACCCACGAGCCCGATACCGGCGTACGACGTCCAGCGCCGAACCGGGACACCCCGGACCTGGACGCACTGGGCGACGATACAGACAGCAACCAGCACGAGGACCAGGGAGGTGTAGCCGAGCGCGATCCACGGCAGGACCGATCCCGCGGCACCCTCCTGGAAGGAGGCGGCGTTCTCGGTGGCGGTGTTGCCCGGCTCGGTGACGAACCAGCCCCCGGAAATCAGCAGCACCACCGCGACGATGATGAGAGGAAGAAGCAGCACGGACAGGATCGCGACGCGCCGACCCGTGCCCGTGGGGGAGGCAGCAAGAGTGGTCATGGCTGCACCATCGCCGATCTCGGCTTCCCGGCATCAGAGTCCAGGCTCACGCGACCCGGGAAGTCCGTTTCGGGAGCATCGCTGAGTCGGTGCTGGCGGCCCGCACCCCATGGATGTCGAAGCACGCCTCGATCACCCACCACAGGTCTTGGACGCTGACGGGTGAACCCGCCACCAAGCCTCCGCGATGTGGATGCCGTTGCCTGCAAGACGTGCATCGATGCACCGAGCGCGCAATCCTTCGTGCCAGACCGGCCGACTTGTTGCGGCTGCCACCCCGCGCACTCCGCTGCGAGAGCCGGGCAGGGCCGTCGAACCGGCCCGCCTACGCTGGTGCTATGACTCCCTCGACCGGTGCTGCGGCAGGAACCGACGACACCCGCACCGTCCATCGGGCGTGCACGCTGTGCGAGGCGTGCTGCGGGTTGACCGTCACCGTCCGGGGCAACACGATCGTGGAGATCCGCGGCGATCCCGACGACCCGAACAGCCGCGGCTACATGTGTCCGAAGGGCGTGGCGAACGCCGATCTGGTGGCGGATCCCGACCGGCTGCGCCGCCCGCTGGTGCGCAGGGCCCCGGTCGCCCCCGGCGCCGGCCGCCTCGGCGATCCCGGCTACGACCCGACGAATTGGCGCGAGACGACCTGGGATGCGGCCCTGACGGCCGCGGCCGATGGGCTGGCCGACGTGGTGCGGCGGCACGGCTCCGATGCGGTGGCGCTCTACATCGGCAACGCGGCCGTGCACGGTGTGGGGGGCGCGCTGATGGGCTCGGAGCTGCTGGAGGTGCTGGGCAGCCGCCGGCGGTACACCGCATCCTCCCTGGACCAGCAGCCGCAGCAGCTCGTCAACCAGCTGCTGTTCGGCAGCCCCGTGGCCTTCGCCGTCCCGGACGTGGACCGCACCGAACACATGCTGATCCTCGGCGGCAACCCGGCGGTCTCCAACGGCAGCATCATGACCGCGCCCGACATGCGGCGGCGGCTGAAGGGCATCCGGCAGCGGGGCGGCCGCGTGGTCGTCGTCGATCCGCGGCGCACCGAGACCGCGAAGCTGGCCGACGAGCACGTGTTCATCCGGCCGGGCACCGACGTGTTCCTCCTGCTCGGGATGCTCCACACGATCACCGCCGAGGGTCTTGTCGATCTCGGTCCGGCCGCCGACCACCTCGCGGGGGTCGATGCCGTCGCCGCAGCCGTGCGAGCCTTCCCGCCCGAGGCGGTGGCGCCCATCACCGGCATCCCGGCGCAGACCATCGTCCGCCTTGCCCGGGAGTTCGCCGGGGCCCCGTCGGCTGTCGCATACGGGCGGCTCGGAGTGTGCCAGACCGCCTGGGGGACCACGGCCTTCTGGCTGATCACCTGCTTGAACACCCTGACCGGCAACCTCGACTCCCCCGGCGGCCTGATGTTCCCCACCGCCGCGATCGACCTGCCCGCCCTGCTGGCGCGGTGGACCCGGATGCCGGGCTACGACCGGTTCCGCAGCCGGGTCGGCGGGATCCCGGAGGTGGCCGGCGACCTCCCGGCAGCGACGATGGCCGCGGAGATGCGCGCCCACGGCCCGCAGCGGATCCGCGCGCTGGTCACCATCGGCGGGAACCCGGTGCTGTCCGTGCCCGATGGCCGCGGAACCGACTCGGCGCTGGCCGACCTGGAATTCATGGTCGCCGTCGACCCGTTCCTGACCGAGACCGCCCGGCACGCCGACGTCGTGCTGCCGCCGCGGATCGCGTTCGAG
Organism: uncultured Actinomycetes bacterium; assembly: GCA_964510455.1. Classification (GTDB taxonomy): domain Bacteria; phylum Actinomycetota; class Actinomycetes; order S36-B12; genus CAVXYG01. The sequence goes on along the minus strand of CAZECO010000019.1, from coordinate 18,230 downwards.
CGCGACGAGGTGGAGGCGGTGTTCGGGTCGCTGTCGGTGCGCAATTGGGCGCGGTGGTCGCCCCGGGCCGTGGATCCGGAGCCTGACACGCTGGACGACGCGCACATCCTCGCGGGCCTGGTCCAGCGGCTCGCTCTGCGGATCGGCACTCCCGACCGGCGCGCCCGGGCGCTGGGCATCGCCCGGATCGTGCAGCTGGGGCAGCTGGACCGCGTGATCGACATCGGGATCCGGACCGGGCCGCATGGTCGTTACGGCCTGGGCGGACTCACCCTGGGCAAGCTCAAGGCTGCCCAGCACGGGCTGGACCTCGGTCCGCTGCGCTCCCGCCTGCGCGAACGGCTGTTCACCGCCGACAAGCGTCTCCACCTCGATCACCCGGTCCTGATGGCCGACCTCGCCCGGGTCGAGGCTCACCTGGCCTCGTACCAGGAGACGGCGACCGGCGGCGAGGCAGGCTTCGACCTGCAGCTGATCGGTCGGCGGCACCTGCGCAGCAACAACTCCTGGCTGGCCAACTCCGAACGCCTGGTCCGCGGCAAGGATCGCTGCACGGTGCTCATGCATCCCGATGATGCGGCTGACCGAGGGCTCGGCGACGGCGATCAGGCGCTGGTCACCGGCGGGGCGGGCGCGATCCGGGTGCCGGTGGAGATCAGCGATGAGATCATGCCCGGCGTGGTCGCGGTGCCGCACGGATGGGGCCACGGCCGCTCCGGGGTCGGCTGGCGCACCGCCGCAGCCCACCCCGGCGCCAGCGTCAACGACCTGATCCCCGCCAACACGATGGATCCGCTGTCGGGCAACGCGGTCCTGCAAGGGGTGCCGGTCCGGGTGGACGCGATCGGTGGCGCCTCGGAGCGGGAGTTCGTCGGGCTGACCGTCGACGTCATGAACGATGAGCGCGCACCGGAGCCGACCCTGGCCTCGGGTGCTGTTGCCTGACGGGGCTCAACGTTCGGACGGCCCCCCGCGCTCGATTCCGAAGCGCATGATCGGGGCTCCCACGTCCGGAACGACGTGGGAGCGGGCCGCACCGACGCCCGGCTACAGCCCGAGGCGGGTGAGCCGCTCGTCGTACTCCGCCTCGATGTCCTCGACCGGCCGCTCCGACGCCCACAGCCGCTCCAGATCGGCGCGCACCGCCGGGTCGAGTGCGTCGTAGGCCTCGTACCAGCGCTCGGCGTCGGCGGTCCAGTAGCCCACGACCTTGTACCGCGCGGGGGGCAGGGCAAGGGTGCGGCGCAGGTACGCGCGCACCCCGCGCAGGGCCCGGGATTCCCCGGCCACCCAGATGTAGCCGTCGGCGTCCGGTTTGGGCAGCGAGCGCATCACGCCCTCCATCGCGCTGCCCACCTCGCCGTTGCCCCCGACGATCCACCGGACCTCCAGCCCGGGCCGCTCGGGGATCGGCACGCGCGACGACTCATGGGGGATCTCGACGATCAGGTGCGTGCGGATGCCCTGCGGCGCGGTCTCCGCCAACCGCGCCGCCGCGGGCAGCCCCGCGTAGTCGGCCAGCAGGATCTGCCAGGAGATGTTCGCCAGCGGGTCGTACAGGCCGGTCGGACTGTTCACCCCGACGACCTGGCCCGGCTGCGCCTGCAGCGCCCAGCCCGCCGCCACCCCCTCGGAATGCGCCACGAAATCGATGGTCAGCAGTCCGGAGGTCCGATCCCAATCCCGGACCGTGTAGGTGCGCAGGCGGGAGGTGTCGATCGAGGAGTAGTCGAGTTCGTCGTCGACGATCCTGGGCAGGATCGGCCGCTGCCACGGATCGACGGGGAACAGCAGCCGGACGTATTCGTCGCCGATCCCGGTGGACCGGAATCCGGCAAGGTCCGGACCGCCGAAGACCACTCGGCGCATGGACGGCGAGAGCTCTTCGACTGCGACGACCTCGGCATGGAACGTACGCATGGGCACGTCCCGAGGCCGCTGCTTGGCCATGGCCCAACCTCCGCATCCGTTCAGGCGTCCACGGGGCTCCTGGGCGGAGAGCCGCTTAGGTAAGCCTAACTCAGCATCCGGAGCCGAGCAGGAGAGTGGATCCGGACCCCGGGTAGCCTGGGCGGTCATGGGTGCGACGGGATGAGGTCGGTACTGCCGCGCCCCGTGGGCTTGTGTCGCTCATGACGGCGCAGGCCGGGTCCGCGCTCGCTGCGACCTGCGCGGTGGCGAGGCGGCCCGCACCGCACGAGGACGGGTCCTGGCCCGAGTCTGTGCTTCCATTGTGCGATGGGCGGCGAGCAGAGCCGCCCCGCCGCTGTGGCGACTGACCGAGGATCGCATGTATCACGTCCCCAACGAGGCCCCGCTGCGCGCCCTGTGGCACCGCCAGAAGCAGTACCGGGCGCGGGTCGTGCTCGCGGTGGCCATGTCGACGGTCAACAAGATCGCCGACATCGTCCCCGAACTGCTCATCGGGGCAGCCATCGACGTCGTCGTCAACGGCGAGGACTCGTTCATCTCGGCCGTGCTCGGCGTCGAGTCCCGCTATGCGCAGCTGGGCTGGCTGGCCGTCATCAACGTCGTGCTGTGGATCATCGAGTCGGCCTCGGAGTACGCCGCCGCGCTGCTGTGGCGGGGGGTTGCGCAGGGCGTCGAGCACGACCTGCGCGTCGAGGCGTACGACCGTGTCCAGCATCTGGACATCCACTGGCACGAGTCCCGGCCGCAGGGCGCGACGCTGGCGACCTTGAACGACGACGTCAACCAGTTGGAGCGCTTCCTCGACGTGGGTGCGCCGACGATCCTGCAGACGGCCCTGAACGTGCTCTTCGTCGGGGCGGTGTTCGCGGTGGCATCCTGGCAGCTGCTGCTGCTGGCGTTCCTGCCGATCCCGTTGATCATCGCTGGATCCCTGCTCTTCCAGCGCCGGCTGGAGCCGCTGTACCTCCACGTCCGGGCGTCGGTGGCCGAGCTGTCGGCGGTCCTGTCGTCGAATCTGGCCGGGATCCCGACCATCAAGGCGTTCAACGCCGAGGATCGGGAGCGGGACCGGGTGGCCGCGGTGTCGTCGGCCTACCGGCAGTCCAACGTCGACGCGATCCGCACCTCTGCGGCGTTCGTGCCGCTGATCCGCATGGCGATCCTGGCCGGCTTCACCTGCACGCTGCTGCTGGGCGGCTGGATGACGCTCAACGGCCAGCTGGAGCTCGGCCTGTACTCGGTGCTGATCTTCATGACCCAGCGGCTGCTGTGGCCGTTGACCGACATCGCCCATGTGCTCGACCTCTATCAGCGCGGCCGGGCGTCGACCGCGCGCATCCTCACCCTCATCGAGACGCCGCTGACCATCTCCGCGGGGCACCAGTCCTTGGCGAAGCCGGTGCGCGGCCGCATCGAGATGATCGGGGTGCGTGCCGGCTACGGCGAGGGCCCCGACGTCCTGCGCGGGGTGGACCTGGTCGTCCCCGCCGGGCAGACGCATGCGATCGTGGGCTCCACCGGGGCGGGCAAGTCCTCGCTGCTGCGGCTCGTCCTGCGGTTCGACGACCCGCGGTCGGGCCAGGTGCTGCTCGACGGCCGGGACGTGCGCGACCTCGACTGGGACTCGCTGCGCGGCTCGATGGGCTATGTCTCGCAGGACGTGTTCCTGTTCGCGGGGACGATCGCCGAGAACATCGCCTACGGCCGGCCGGATGCCACCGACGAGCAGATCCGGCAGGCCGCCGAGGCTGCTGCGGCCACCGAATTCATCGAGCAGTACCCCGACGGGTTCGGCACCGTCGTCGGCGAGCGCGGGGTGAACCTGTCCGGCGGGCAGCGGCAGCGCCTCGCACTCGCCCGGGCGCTGCTGCGCGATCCCGCCGTGCTGGTCCTGGACGAGGCGACCAGCGCCGTGGACAACGAGACGGAGGCGGCCATCCAGCGCTCCCTGCTGGTCGCCACCCGCGACCGCACTGCGCTGGTCGTGGCGCACCGCCTGTCGACCGTCCGGAACGCCGACCGGATCTGGGTCCTGGAGGCCGGCCGGGTCCGGGAATCCGGCACGCACGACGAGCTCGTGGCAGCCGACGGGGCCTACGCCGCCCTGTGGCGGATCCAGACGGGGATGCTGGTGGACTC
>CAZECO010000019.1:0-14059 GCA_964510455.1 uncultured Actinomycetes bacterium | reverse complement strand
CCCCCCGCCCGTAGGGTGGCGGACATGCCAGACGCAGCAGACCCCCGATCCGCCCCGCCGCTTCGCTGGGGGATCCTCGGCCCCGGCTTCATCGCCGGCATCTTCGCATCGGCGGTGAACGAGCACACGCAGGCCCGACTGGTGGCGGTGGGCTCCCGGTCTGCCGAGCGGGCCGGGGCGTTCGCCAGCCAGTACGGCGTCGAACGATATGCCACCAGCTACGAGGCGCTGGTGGCAGATCCCGAGGTGGAGGCGGTGTACGTCGCCACCCCGCACTCCCAGCACCTGCAGCACGCGCTGCTGGCCATCGAGGCCGGCAAGCATGTCCTGGTCGAGAAGGCGTTCACGCGCAGTGCGGCGCAGGCGCAGCAGGTGTTCGAGGCCGCCGCGCGGCAGGGCGTGTTCGCGATGGAGGCGATGTGGACGCGCTTCCTGCCGCATGTCGCGGCGCTGCACGAGGTGGTGGACAGCGGGGAGATCGGCGAGGTGGTGGGCGTCTTCGCCGACCACGGCCAGAACATGCGCCACCACCCCCCGTCCCATCGCTTGCACAACCTCGCGCTGGCCGGCGGCGCGCTGCTGGACCTCGGCGTGTACCCGGTCGCGTTCGCGCTCGATCTGCTCGGCGCCCCCGACCGGATCAGCTGCGTGGGCTCGCTGACCGAGACGGGGGTCGACGGCCAGGTGTCGATCGCGCTGGGGTTCGGGGACCGCGCCCAGGCGAGCCTGCACACCACGCTGTGGGCGAAGACGCCGACCTCGGCGGTGGTGTTCGGCTCAACCGGTCGGATCGAGGTCGCCTCCGAGTTCTATCGGCCGACGACCTTCGACGTGGTCGACGACGCCGGCAACCGGCGGACGGTGGGCACGGCCGGCGAGGTCCCCGACGGCTTCCAGTACGAGGCGGCCGAGGTGGCGCGCTGCGTTGCCGAGGGCCGGCAGCAGAGCGAACGGATGACCTGGCAGGGCACGTTGGACGTGCAGCGCACCCTCGACGAGCTGCGCCGTCAGGTGGGGGTCGTGTACCCGGGGGAGTAGGGCGGCGTCACACCAGCTTCGGGAACGAGATCAGGATGCTGGACGCGACCACGAAGCCGACCAGCGCCAGCCCCAGCAGCGTCCATTGCGCCCGGGACGATCCGATCCGACCGGACAGGGCGGTGAAGAACAGCACCGTGGCGAACAGCACGGTGAGGATCGTGTAGTTGTCCCCGCGCTGGTTGTTGGCCAGCGCCTCCTGGAACTTGGCGTCGGCGCGCTGGTCGGACTCGGCGGATGCCGAGGCCTCGGGCAGGACGTACTCCGGCATGTCGAACGGGGAGGAGGGGGCGTCCGGGTTGGTGAAGGGGTCCGTCGTCAGCCAGGCGTCGAAGGCGGGGGCGAGCGGATCGGGGAAGCGGTCGGCGAGGAAGGACGCGAGGTCGCCGCCGCCCTCGTGCTCGGCGTCGAGCCACTGGGTGAACAGCCCCACGTGGACCGACATCTTCCGGTTCGCGACGCCGTCCAGCCGGGCGGCCTCGATCCGGGCGCTGGATGCCTGGGAGAACGCGATGGACATCGCCCCGCCCCACTTGCTCGACTGGAACCCGCACCAGGCGGTCAGGATCGCGGTGACCGACAGCAGCAGGACGGCGACCAGCTCCCGCCAATCGGTGCGCGGCGCGTCGCCGGTTTCCGTCATCCTGCATCCCCGAACGGGCGGGTCCCTGTGCCGATCACGGGTACATGATGCCAGCGGTTGCGGCGCTCGGTAGCGCAACCGTCGGTAGATCCGCAACGGGGCCGTAACCGGTCCTTCGCCGTCCGTTCAACCGCGGGGCACACAATGCCCGCAGGGTCGTCTGCCGGGAAGGGGCTGCATGTCGAACAAGAAGCCGAAGCGGATCGGGATTCTCACCGCCGGAGGCGATAGCCCGGGGCTGAACGCCGCCATCCGGGGCGTGGGCAAGACCGCGATCGGGTATTACGGCATGGAACTGATCGGCTTCCGCGACGGCATCACCGGCCTCGTCCAGAACCGGACGACACCGCTGGACGGCGCCGCCCTCTCGGGCATCCTGACCCGCGGCGGCACGGTGCTGGGGACCAGCCGCGACAAGGTGCACCGCATGGAGGTCGAGGGCCAGGTGCGGGACATGGTGCCCGTCGTGGTGGCCAACTACGAGCAGCTGGGGCTCGACGGGCTGATCGTGATCGGCGGCGGCGGCACGGCCAAGAACGCCATGCGCCTGCTCGACGCTGGGCTGAACGTGATCACGCTGCCGAAGACCATCGACAACGACATCTGGGGCACCGACACCAGTTTCGGCTACGCGACGGCCACCGAGATCGCCACCGAGGCCATCGACCGGGTGCACAGCACGGCGCACAGCCACCACCGGATCATCCTGACCGAGATCATGGGCCACCGGGCTGGGTGGCTCACCCTGGCCTCCGGGCTGGCCGGCGGGGCGGACGTCATCCTGATCCCGGAGATCCCGTACTCGCTGGACAAGGTCGCCGCGACCATCAAGGCGCGCACCGCGCGCGGCAGCACGTTCAGCGTTCTGGCGGTCGCGGAGGGGGCGCGGGGCGCTGAGGAGACGGCCGATGTGGAGGCGGCGCGGCTGCTGGTCAAGGCGGCCAAGACACCCGAATCGGTTCGGGCCGCGAAGTCGCATCTGGCCCATGTCGAGGACACCCAGCGCGAGCACTCGTTCCGGCTGGCGCGCGAACTCGAGGCGGCCACCGGGCTGGAGACCCGGGTGACGATCCTCGGGTACGTGCAGCGGGGCGGGACCCCGTGCGCAGCGGATCGCCTGCTGGCCACCCGGCTCGGGGCGACCGCGGCGGACATGGTCGCGCGCGGCGAGTTCGGCTTCATGGTCGCCGCCCGCGGGGAGGGGACACAGGCCGTGCCCATCGCCGAGGTGGCAGGCAAGGTGAAGCTGGTACCGCTGGACCACGACCTGATCGCGGCCGCGCGCAAGGTGGGGACCGGGCTGGGGGACTGAGGATCATCCGCCGGCATTCCGGTGCCGAGAGCCCAGCGCCGATCGCCGGCCTCCGGGCCAGGGCCGCTCGGGCCAGCACCGCCACCGGTGCGGCGGTCGGCTCAGGGCTCGACGCGTCCCTCGATGACCGGGGCACGCCTTCCGTCGTGCTCTGCCACGATCGCAGGGATGTACTCCGCGAGGGTCGTCAGCAGCCTCGCCGAGGCCGGCGGGTCCTGCAGCATCGTCGTCAACTGCCCGCGCAGCACCTCGGCGCGCTCCAGGTCTCCCGCGTCCACCGCCTCGTCCAGCGCCCGCTGCAGGGCGCCGATGCGCAGGTGCATCGCGACGGTGTCGGTGACCAGACCCAGGGCGCCCAGGGAAGCGCTGACCAGGAGGTTGAGCTGCAGGGTCGCCAGCCGGCGCTGCTCGATCTGTGCCTGCAGGCGGGCGCGGTAGGCATCCACGGCCCAGCCCCCCACGTTCGAAGCGACTGCGGTCACCCCCATGGCGATACCCTCCTGACTGCGTCCTGGCGCCTTCATTGTGACCGCTGGGCGGGCGCCGGGCGAATCGCGGCCGGTTTGCCGCTCGGAACGTTCCGCGCGTAATATTCCGGACGGAATATCGAGATCGGGACCACCCCATGCTGACCCCCCTGGCGATCGCAGTCCTCGCGCTGCTGCGAGAACGGCCGATGCACCCGTACGAGATGCACCAGCTCCTGCGTTCGCGGCACCTCGATGAGGTCATCAAGCTGACCGCTGGATCGCTGTACCACACGGTCGGCCGGCTGGAGCGCGACGGTCTGGTGGAGCCCGTGGGGACGCAGCGGGAGGGCAACCGCCCGGAGCGGACGACCTACCGGGTGACCGCAGCGGGCGCCGCTGCCGTCGGCAGCTGGGTCTATGACCGGCTCGCGCATCCGGCGCGCGAGTACCCCGTGTACCCGTACGCCTTGACCGAGGCGCACAACCTCACCGCCGCGGACGCGGTGGCCGCGCTGCGGATGCGCCAGCAGGAGCTCTCGGCGGACCTGCAGCGGCTGGAGGCTTTGCCGGCCCCCCCGGACAAGCCGCAGATCTACCGCATCGGCGTCGAGCGCCTCGTCGCCATGCTGCGGGCCGAACTGGAGTGGACCGGCGACCTGATCGGCCGGATCGAACGGAAGGACTTCCCATGGGATCCGTGGACATGACCGCGGCCCGGCCCGGCGGGACCCCTCAGCTGCCGGCGAACCCGTGGCCCGCCCTGTGGGCCATGGTCATCGGGTTCTTCATGATCCTGGTCGACTCCACGATCGTGTCGGTCGCGACCCCGGCGATCCGCGACGACCTGCAGACCGACTACAACTCGGTGATCTGGGTTACCAGCGCCTATCTGCTCGCCTACGCGGTGCCGCTGCTGATCACCGGCCGGCTCGGCGACCGCTACGGCCCGCGAAACGTCTACCTGACCGGGCTGACCCTGTTCACGCTGTCGTCGCTGTGGTGCGGCCTCACCGGGACGGTCGAGCTGCTCATCGTGGCGCGGGTGTTCCAGGGGCTCGGCGCCTCGTTGATGACGCCGCAGACGATGGCCGTGATCACGCGCACCTTCCCCGCCAACAGCCGGGGCAGGGCGATGGCCCTGTGGGGCGCCACCGCCGGAGTGGCGACCCTGGTGGGACCGGTCCTCGGCGGCATCCTCGTCGACCACGCCGGTTGGGAGTGGATCTTCTTCATCAACGTCCCGATCGGCGTGATCGGATTCGTCTTGGCCGCCCGCCTGGTGCCGCGGCTGGAGACGCACAGCCACACCTTCGACTGGCTCGGCGTGGCGCTGAGCGCGGTGGCGATGTTTCTCATCGTGTTCGGGATCCAGGAGGGGGAGACCTACGACTGGGGCACCATCTCCGGCTGGGTCTCGGTGCCGCTGCTGATCATCGCGGGGCTCGCCGTGATGGCGCTGTTCCTGCTCTGGCAGGCGAAGAACACCAAGGAGCCGCTCGTCCCGCTGAGCCTGTTCCGCGACCGCAACTTCTCGGTGTCCAACCTCGGCATCTCGACCGTGTCGTTCGCGATCACCGCCATGGCCTTCCCGTTCATGCTGTGGGCGCAGACGGTGCGCGGCCTCGATGCCACGCAATCGGGCCTGCTGTTCGTCCCGATGGCGGTGGTCACCGGCGGGATGGCGCCGCTGGTCGGAAGGCTGACCGACCGGGTGCACCCGCGGGTGCTGACCTCGATCGGCTTCACCTGCGCAACGGTGTCGATGCTGGGGCTGGCGTGGGTCATGACGCCGGACACCCCGCTGTGGCAGCTGCTCGGGCTGACCGCCCTGCTCGGGTTGGGCAGCGCGTTCCTGTGGGCCCCGCTGGCTGCGACGGCGACCCGCAACCTGCCCATGCGGTCGGCCGGCGCGGGTGCCGGCGTGTACAACGCGACCCGTCAGATCGGCGCGGTGCTGGGGTCGGCCGCCATCGCCGCCGCGATCTCCAGCCGGCTGGCGGCGAACCTGCCGGCAGCGGCATCGGCCGCGGCCGAGGGCGCCGCGACCGGGGGATCGCTGCCGGTCGAGCTCGCCGCGCCGTACACGCAGGCGATGTCCGAGGCGGTGCTGGTCCCGGCTCTCGCGTTCCTGGTCGGGCTGGTGGTGGTGCAGTTCTTCGCCCGCCCGTCGCACTGACGCTGCCGCGGCGTGCGCTCTGGGCTGAGCGCCGACCCTATCGGCGGCTCCGCAGACCGGACACAATGGCGGGATGAAGATCGCAGTCACCGGAGCAACCGGCGTCCTCGGCCAACTCGTCGTGGCGGGTTTGCTCGACGCGGGCATCCCAGCGGCAGATGTCGTCGCCATCGTCCGAGACCCGGCGCGGGCCGAGGCCCTGGCGCAGCGGGGGGTGGACGTGCGCCGCGGCGACTACGACGATCCGCCCAGCCTCGGGCGGGCGCTGGCGGGCGTCGACCGGCTGCTGCTCATCTCCGGCAGCGAATTCGGGCAGCGGATCCGGCAGCACGGAGCGGTTGTCGAAGCAGCGGCGGCCAACCACGTAGGGCTCATCGTCTACACCTCGGCGCCCAAGGCCGCCGATACCGACCTGGCCGTCGCCCCCGAGCACAAGGCGACCGAGGAGCTGATCGCCGGCAGCGGGATTCCGGCGATCATCCTGCGCAACAACTGGTACCTCGAGAACTACGACGGTGCGATCATCAACGCGGCTCAGACCGGACAGGTGGTGGGCGGCGCGGGCGACGGCCGGATCGCGGCGACCACGCGCGCCGATTTCGCGGCTGCCGCGGTCGCGGTGCTCACGGCCGATGATCCGGCGCCGGCCGTCTACGAGGTGGGCGCCGACGAGGCGTGGACGCTGTCCGAGCTCGCGGCCGCGGTGGCCGCGGAGGCGGGCCGTCCGGTGACGTTCACCAACGTCGGCGAGGCCGAGCACGCAGCGTACCTGGCTGCAGCGGGGCTGCCGGAAGCGGTCGCAGCGATGTACGCCGCGATCGATCAGCAGATCGCCGATGGGGCGCTGGACACCGGGAGCACCGACCTCTCGCAGCTCATCGGTCGGCCGACGACGACCCTGCAGGAGTACGTGCATCAGGTCCTGTCCCGACCCTGAACCGGTCCGACGCCTGGAGGATCACCCGGTCGAGGTTGCTGCGCAGCGCCTGTGTGAACCCCTCGATGAGCTCTGCGAACCTGAGCAGATCCGCGTCCTGCCAATCCGCGAGGACCTCCGACAGGGCCCAGTTGCGGATCGCCACGATCTGCTCGACCACGTGCTGGCCGGTCGGGGTCAGCGATACCGAGGTGCGGCGGCGGTCCTGCGGGTCGGAGGCCCGGCGCAGCAGGCCGAGGGCCTCGGTATCGGCCAGCAGCCGGCTCGCGGTCGAATGCTCCAGGGTCAGTGCCGCGGCAACATCCTTGACGGTCACCGTTCGGTCGGGCTGATCTTGCATGAGGTCGGCGATGGCCATACAGGCCAACGCCTTGGCCGGATCGAGGCTGCGGTCCAGCTCCGGCAGCGGCAGGGCGGCGATCTCGGGCAGGGAGACCGCGCGGCGAGCCGATAGCAGCGCACGGTCCAGCCGTGCCACCGACTCCGTCTCGTGGCCCATGTCACCTCCCGCCATTTGCATGTGCAGCACACATAAACCTACGGTGTGTACGGACATTGTATGTGTTTGCCATAGAAATCGGGGTGCTCGCACATGGGCGGCGTATCGAGGTGGGCCGTGCGTCGGCCATGGTCCGCGTTGGGGGTCTGGCTGCTGATGGCCGTCCTCGTCGGCGGGCTGGCCGCGCGATTCGGCGGGACGTACAACGATTCGTTCGAACTCCCCGACACCGAGTCCGCGATGGCCCAGGAGCTGCTAGCCAGCGTGCCCGGCGTCTCCGAGTCGCTGACCGCCGCGACCGCGAAGGTCGTGTGGAGCCCCGCCTCGGACCCGCAGGCCTCCGCCGACGTGACCGCGATGCTGACCGAGATCTCGCAGATCCCGTCCGTGGGGTGCGTGCTGACCCCGTACGGCGCACCGATCGGCGACGACTGCCCGCCGGCGACCGACCCGGCCGCCGCCGCGATCCCTGCCGACCTGCCCCCTGAGCAGCTGCAGGTCCTGGCCGGGATGGGTCCAGCCGGCGTCAGCATCGACGGCTCGGTGGGCTTCGCCACGGTCGTGTTCGCCACCGAGGTGCAGGAGCTGCCGCTGGCGGACGCCAACGCCGTGCTGGACGCCGTGACCGCTGCGAACGGCGTCGACGGGATGCAGGTGGGCGTCTCCGGACAGGCGCTGGAGATGGCCTCCGCGGAGCCGCCGAGCAGCGAGGGCATCGGCGTGACCGTCGCCCTGGTGATCCTGCTGTTCGCCTTCGGATCCGTGGTCGGGGCCTTCCTGCCGGTCGTCCTGGCGCTGCTGTCGCTGGGCGTGGGGCAGGGGCTGGTGCTGCTGGTCGCCAACTGGATGGATGTCGCGACGTTCGCCCCCACGCTGGCCGCGATGATCGGCCTCGGGGTCGGGATCGACTACTCCCTGTTCGTCGTCAACCGGTACAAGCAGGCGCTGGACGCCGGGCGGGATCCGAAGGACGCGGCATTGGAGGCCGTGCGCACCGCGGGCCGGTCGGTGGTCTTCGCCGCGGCGACCGTCATCATCGCGCTGGGCGGCCTGTTCGTGATCGGCTTCGACTTCTTCAACGGCCTGGCCGTCGCCGCGGCCGGGACCGTGCTGCTGATGATGGTCGGCGCGACGTTCCTGCTGCCGGCCGTGCTGTCGCTGCTGGGTCGGCGGGCGTTCGCGCTGCGGATGCCGTGGGCCCGCAAGGCGCACCTGCGCGACCACAACGTCTCGCTGTTCGCCCGGTACGGACGCTGGCTGCAGCACCACTTCCGCTGGGTGGGCGCCGTCGCGCTGGCGGTGCTGATCGTGGTCGCCCTGCCCGTCGCCTCGATGAGGCTAGGCTTCAGCGACGACGGCGGCCGCGCGGCGGACAGCCCGCAGCGCATCGCCTACGACCTGGTGAGCGAGGGCTTCGGCCCGGGCCTGAACGGCCCGTTCCTCGTGGCCGTCGAGACCGCAGCGCCGGGTGATCAGGCCGCTGTCGACGAGCTGGTCGCCGAGCTGTCCGCGGACCAGGGGGTGGCGGTTGCCGCAGCGGCGCCGATCGCCGCCGACTCCAGCGTCACCGTGATCCAGGTCGTCCCGACCACCAGCCCGCAGGACGAGGAGACCGCGCAGCTGCTGGATCGGATGCGCTCTGAGATCATCCCGCCGGTCGAGGACGCCACCGGGATGCAGGCCTATGTGGGCGGTACCCAGGCGATCACCGCCGACTTCACCACGATGCTGACCGCCGCCCTGCCGCTGTTCCTCGCCGTGGTCGTCGGCTTCGGCTTCCTGGTGCTGGTGCTGCTGTTCCGCAGCATCCTCGTCCCGCTGACCGGCGTGGTCACCAGCCTGCTGTCGCTGGGCGCCGCCGTCGGCGTCACGGTGGCGGTGTTCCAGTGGGGCTGGCTGGCGGACCTGGTCGGCGTCACCAGCACCGGCCCGATCATGCCGTTCCTGCCGATCATGGTGTTCGCGATCCTGTTCGGGCTGTCCATGGACTACCACGTCTTCCTGGTCAGCCGGATGCAGGAGGAGTGGCAGCACACCGGCGACAACGCCGCCGCGGTGCGCCGCGGGCTGGCCGGCTCCGGGAAGGTGGTCGGCCTGGCCGCCGCGATCATGGTGAGCGTGTTCGGCGCCTTCGTGCTGGGCGTCGACCCCACGATCAAGCTCTTCGGACTCTCGCTGGCCACCGCCGTGCTGTTCGACGCCTTCATCGTCCGGCTGATCATCGTGCCGTCGGTCATGTACCAGTTCGGCCGGGCCAACTGGTGGCTGCCCGGGTGGATGGACCGGCTGCTGCCCGAGGTCGCGGTGGAGTCCGCCGACGACCTCGCCTACGAGGCCGCCGAGATCGCCGACGTCGAGGTGGACGTCCGCGCCGATGCCGCGGTCGAGGCTCCCGCGCGGTAGCCCCGGCGACAGATCCCCGGCGACAGACCCCCGGGCGCCGCGCCCGCTGCGACTCCCCCCCTGCCGCAGCGGCCGGTGCCCGGGCTTCGCCGTTGCGGGCCGGCCCACCTGCGGCAGGATGTGAGGATATGGAGCCAGCCGCGGCATTGGACCGCATCGCGTTCTTCCTGGAACGCTCGCGCGAGGACACCTTCCGGGTGCGCGCCTACCGGCGTGCCGCGCAGGCGCTGCGCGATGCCGGGCCGGCGGCCGTCGCCGACCTGGCGGCGCAGGGCAGGCTCGGCGACCTGGCGCACCTGGGGACGAAGACGGCTGCGCTGGCGACGGAGGTGCTGCGCACCGGCGAGGCGCCGGCGATGCTGCGCACCCTCGAGCAGGCGGCCGCCGGACCGGTGGCGACCGGCGGCGAGGCGCTGATGGACCTGATCCGCGGCGACTGCCACCTGCACAGCGACTGGTCGGACGGCACGACCCCTCCGGCGAGCATGGCGCTGGCGGCGCGCGACGAGATCCTCGGCGGCCGCGGGCACGAGTGGGCCGTCCTCACCGATCATTCCCCCCGCCTGACCGTGGCGAACGGGCTGTCGCCGCAGCGGCTGCGCGAGCAGCTGGAACTGGTCGCCCGCCTGAACGAGGAGCTGGCTCCGTTCCGCCTGCTGATCGGGATCGAGGTGGACATCCTCGACGACGGTTCGTTGGACCAGGAGCCGGAGCTGCTGGCGCAGCTCGATGTGGTGGTCGCTTCGGTCCACTCCAAGCTGCGGATGGACGGCCCGGCGATGACGCGCCGGATGGTGTCGGCGATCGCGAACCCGCACGTCGATGTGCTGGGCCACTGCACCGGGCGGCTGGTGGAGGGCGGGCGCGGCACCCGGCCGCCGTCGGCGTTCGATGCCGCGATCGTCTTCGAGGCGTGCCGGCGGTTCGATGTCGCGGTGGAGATCAACTCCCGGCCCGAGCGCCGGGACCCGCCGCGGGACCTGCTGCGGCTGGCGGTGGACACCGGCTGCCTGTTCTCGCTGGACACCGATGCGCACGCGCCCGGCCAGCTGGACTGGCAGCCCTACGGCGCGGCACGGGCGATTGCCTGCGGCGTGGACCCGGCACGGGTGATCACGACGTGGCCGGTCGCGGACCTGCTGGCGTGGACGGCGGCCTGAGCGCCGCTACAGCTACAGGAACGACGCGACCAGGCGCTCGCGGTCGAACGTTGCGACGATCCAGCGCAGCAGCAGCACGTCGACGACCAGCAGCACCAGGCCGATGGCGCCCAGCAGCAGCGGGCCGACCAGCATCGCCCCGTTGGTCTGGGCGACGCCGAGCAGCACGATCGGCAGCACCACGAACCCCGCGATGGAGTTGGCCGCCTGGTAGGAGGAAACGCGGGAGGACACCCACACCGACAGCAGCGTGACGAAGACCGAGATCGCCGGCACCAGCAGCACCATCAGCACCCACCAGTTGTCGGTGGGGAAGAACCAGCGTCCGATCAGCGGCTCGCCCAGCACGTTCACCAGCAGCGTGTACACCGCGAAGCACAGCCAGGAGATGACGACCGAGGGGATCGCGCTGCCGCACAGCTTGCCGACGATCAGCTCGGTGTCGCTGACCGGGGTGTACAGCACACCCTCCAGCGTGTGCCGCTCCTTCTCGCCGGCGAAACTGTTCGCCGCCAGGACGGTGGAGACCATCGTGGGGATGATCAGGAAGAACGCGGCGAACAGGTACACCACGGCCACGAAGGCCGCCTGCCCCTGCGGCGAGAGCCCGTCGGTGCCCGGGAAGCTGTCCAGCGGCAGTTCGCCGATGAGGGAATCGGCATCCTCGGGGTCCATGAAGCGAAGTGCCACCAGCAAGCCGACCGGGAAGACCACGACGAACGCCAGCGGCAGGATCACGATCGGCGCGATCACCTGGGCGTTGCCGGCGCCGTCCTTGAGATCCTTGGCAGCGACCACGCGCATGATGGAGGCCCTCATGCCGCATCCTGCCGCTGCACCAGCCGGAGGTAGGCCTCCTCCAGCGTCGGCGGATCCTCGGCCACCCCCAGCAGGTCGACCTCCAGCGCCGCGATCCGGCGCAGCACCGCGGGGATGAGGGCGCGCTCGGCGAGGAGCACCCGTGCCCCGTCGGGGGTCCGGCGCACCTCTCGCACACCCGGGATGGCGCGGAGCTGCGCCAGGTCCAGCGGGCCGCCGGGCACGGTGGTCACCCGCACCCGCACCTCCGGCACGATTGCTGCGGCGACGTCGCCGGGTGCGCCGTGCGCCACGATGATGCCCCCCGAGAGGACGCCGACGGTTGTGCACACCGACTCCATCTCCTCCAGCCGGTGCGAGGTGATGAAGAAGGCGGTCCCGGCTTCGGCCGAGACGCCGCGGATGTAGGTCATCAACTCATGCGCCGCCTCCGGATCAAGACCCGCGGTGGGCTCGTCGAGGAAGACCAGATCGGGATCGGCGATCAGCGCCCGCGCGATCAGGGTCTTCTGCTTCATGCCCTTGGAGAAGGCGCCGACCTTGTCGCCCGCCCGATCGGCCAGCCCGAACCGCGCCAGCAGGACCTCCGCTGCTGCGGTCGCCCGCTGCCGGTCCATGCCGTACAGCCGGCCGAAGAAGGTGAGGTTCTGAGTCGCTGTGAGCCGCTCGTACAGGGCGGTGTCGGTCTGCACGCCGATCTGTGGCCTCAGGTCCGCGATCTGCTCCGGCAGATCATGTCCGAGCACCCGCAGCAGGGTCGCGCCGTGCGGCTTGAGCACCCCGGTCAGCACGCGGACCGTTGTGGTCTTGCCCGACCCGTTGGGGCCCAGCAGGCCGAACACGCCGCCGCGCTCCAAGCCGAGGTCGACCCCCGTCAGCACCTGCTTGTCCCCGAAGGAACGGCGCAGGCCGGCCACCTCGATGGCTGGTGACGGCATCCCCGTCACGCTGCCTGCGGAAGCACGTCGGCCCAGAACCCGCGCAGGGCATCGGCGACCCGGTGCGGCGCTTCCAGCGGCGAACTGTGGCCGACGCCCGGCAGCACCACCAGCGGCGCATCCGGCAGCCGACGGTGGATCTCGCTGGAGTGCGACAGCGGCAGGGAGGCGTCCGCGCCGCCGGCGATGATCAGGGTCGGCGCGCCGATCGCGGCCAGCTCCGCGCGGAAATCGGATCGGAACATGAACCCCAGCAGCGTCGCCACCAGTGCCGACCGGTCGCTGTCGGCCCATCGCTGGCGCCAGGTATCGCGCAGCGCCTTCGTCGCGGGGTCGGCCCGGAACCCCTTGCCGTACATCTCGTCCTCGATGCCGCTGGTGATGGGCGGCAGGCTCGTCCCGGCCAGCCGTGCGACTGAAGCCAGCGCCAGCTGTTTGGGGAACTTGGAGCGCGGATGCGCTGCGGCGCTGGTGTTCAGCAGGGCCAGGGAGGCCACGAGATCCGGCCGGCGCACGGCGATCCGCATGCCGGTGAAGCCGCCCATCGACAGCCCGACCAGGTGCACTCCGGTGAGCCCGAGCTGGTCGAGCGCGGCGATCATCAAGTCGGTGAGCCGGTCGGTCGCGTAGCCGACGCCAGACGGGCCGGAGCGACCCTGGCCGGGGAAGTCGATGCGGATGCATCGGAACTCGGGCTGCAGCTCGTCGACCACGGCGTCGTACATCCGCCCGTCGAACAGGAACCCGTGCAGCAGCACGACCGGAGCGCCCCCGCCGCCGGAGTCCTCGACATACAGCTCGGTCCCCCGGATATCGATTCGCGCCATAGGGGGCAGGATAGGCGGCGCGGCGCAGCGCCGTCGCACCAGGAAATCGAGGGCGTGTGGTCGGGCGGGGCGCGTCGATCGCCGCAGCGCAACACGGGTCGGCTCCCTCGCTGGGCGGCGTGCTTCCAACGGCTGGTGGCCGGTGCCGGCAGACCGTGGCGGGATTCGCGGATGCCGCGGGCCGAGGACCGCTCAGCGGTGCCAGGCCTTCCTCGCGTAGGTTGTCGTCCGTGCACGCCAACGAAGCGTTGATCCGGACGTTCTACACGGCACTGGGGGACGCGGATATCGACCGCATCCGGGCCTGCTACTCGCCCGACATCGTCTACTCCGACCCGATCTTCGGCGAACTGCGGGGCGAGCGCGCGGCCCTGATGTGGGAGATGCTGCTCACCCGGGGCGGCGCGGTGGCGGTGACCTTCGACCGGATCAGGGCCGACGAGCGCACCGGGTCGGGACACTGGATCGCCGAGTACCGGTTCAACGGCCGGCCGGTGGTCAACTCGATCGAGTCCTCGTTCGTATTCGCCGGAGGCAGGATCACCGAGCAGCGCGACACCTTCAGCGTCCGCAAGTGGGCGGCACAGGCGCTCGGGCCGGTCGGCAGGGTCGCGGGCTGGGCACCACCCATGCAGTGGTCGCTGCACCGGACGTCCGTCCGTCGGCTGGACGCCTATCAGCACAAGCGAGTCGGCGGCTGAAGCGCCGCGCCGGATGCGCTATCCGAGCAGATGGTTCCCTGGCGACGGTCAACGCGTCGATACTTCGGGCATCCCCGGAAGTTGAGCGTGCGATCCGGGCCAACCCCGAGATTCCGACGCGTTCGCCGGCAGCTCC
>CAZECO010000018.1:21749-27020 GCA_964510455.1 uncultured Actinomycetes bacterium | reverse complement strand
GAGCCCGCGCCCCCCCCAACCCCAGAAACAGTCGTTTCACACCAGCGACCTAGACCTGTCCCGCGACCTGTGTCCGGCCGGCGGCGTCGGTGGAGATCGAAAGGCGCCGCCTCATCGCCTTTATCCGGTCGACATGCCTGAAGCGCAGCGCGGTCCAGTCGTCATCGATCGCGACCTGGCGCACGCCCTCGAAACCCATCCTGCCGAGCATCGCCCAGGAGTCCTGCCGACCGATGTCGCTGTGATACCGGCTCGAGGACTGCTTCGGGTAGGCGAACCACAGAACACCATCGGCGCCGACCGAGGTGACGACTGCACCCGCCATCCGCTCGATGTCGCCGCAGGAGCGAACGAAAGCCAGCACGAACTGGCTGCCGGGGGTGCGGCGCTGCGAGACGGGCAGCCCCTCCGCACGCCACTTGTCCATCACCGGGACGAACTCCGGTGGTGCGTGGAGCACCACGACCTGTCCGCCCGCATGCTGCAGCTTGTTCAGCAGCGTCGAGTTCGGTCCGGCCATCTCAATAGTCCGGGTTGTCCTTGGCCCGCTGCCACGACGCTCGAATCTCGGCCTCGGCAGCCTCCCGGTCCCCCCAGGTCGCACCTTCGACCGACTTGCCCGGCTCGAGGTCCTTGTAGATCTTGAAAAAGTGCTCGATCTCCTTGCGGTCGTAGGGCGACACGTCCATGAGATCGGTGTAGCGGTTCATCCGCGGATCGTGTGCGGCAACGCACAGCACCTTGTCGTCACCGCCCTTCTCGTCGGTCATCCGATACATGCCGATGGCCCGTGCTTCGATGAGGCAGCCGGGGAAGGTGGGCTCCCGCACGATAACGAGCGCGTCGAGCGGGTCACCGTCCATGCCGAGCGTCTCCTCGATATACCCGTAGTCCTGCGGGTATCGGGTCGAGGTGAACAGCATGCGGTCGAGGCGGATCCGCCCCGTCTTGTGATCCACCTCGTACTTGTTCTTGCTGCCGGACGGGATCTCGATCAGCACATCGAACGTCAGGGCTGTCATATGGTCTCCTCAGTGGCACATGGCTGTGATCATCCTGCTGGTTCGGACGCAATCGTTGCCACCGGATGGGCGAAGTCGCTCGAGGAAGGCAGCGCTCCAACTCGTGAACATGCGGAACAGTCGCGCGGCCTCCGGTCTGATGGCCGCCGCCCTCGTCGCTGTCGTCGTCCAAGCGCCGATGCCGCCGCAGCCCGATGCGCGGGCTGCGGAGCCGGGTGCGGTAGCGCCGGCGTCACAGCCGCCCGCCAGCGCCGGGACTCCGCTGCCCGTGCTGGACGGGGGCAGCACCCCGTCGGTGGACGCCGCGGTGCTGGCCGCGGGACTGGGACCGTTGCTGGCCGACCCCGCTCTGGGGCCGGAACCCGGCGCGGTCGTCCTCGACGGCGCCGACGGAACCACGTTGCTGGACCTGCGGGCCGACGCACCGCTGGCTCCGGCCTCATCGCTGAAGGTCGCGACCGGCCTGGCAGCTCTGGCGGCACTGGGGCCGCAGACCCGGCTGGCAACCCGGGTGGTACGCGACGCGGACGGCGGCCTGGTACTGATCGGAGGGGGCGACCCGACGCTGGTAACGCTTCCGCCGACATCCGCAACCGGATACCCCGCTCCCGCGAGCCTGGCGGAGTTGGCCGATGCCACGGCCGCAGCGCTGAAGGCGTCCGCAGTGCCGCAGGTTGCGTTGCGGTACGACGCGGGCCTGTTCACCGGGCCGTCGCTGTCGCCCGATTGGGATCCCGACTTCGTCGGCCTGGGCATCGTCTCACCGGTCTCCGCCCTGACGGTTGACCCCGACTCGCAGCAGATCGACGGACGGGCGCTGGACAGCGATCCGGCAGGGGCCGCAGCCGCATGGTTCGCGGCCCGCCTGCAGACCGCGGGCCTCGCGGTGACGTCGGTGACGCCGGGCACCGCCGGTCCCGAGGCCGACGATGTGGCATCGGTGCGCTCGCCACCGATCGGCGCCCTCGTGGATCGGATGCTGGACCTGTCGGACAACGACGTGGCGGAGGCACTCTTCCGTCTGGCGGCGCTCGGGATGGACCTCCCCGCGAGTTTCGAGGGGGGAGTGCAGGCGGTCACCAGCACTCTGACGACCCTTCAGGTGCCCATGCCCGGTCTGGTCGTCCGCGACGGATCGGGGCTGTCCCGCTCCAACCGGATCGCGCCGGCCACCCTGGCCGCCGCGCTGCAGATCACCGCCGACCCAGGGTCGCCGGCCCTTTCGCAGGAGCCGGGCGAGCGCGGTCTGGAGGGGATCACCTGGCTTCCGGCCGGGCTGTCGGTCGGCGGATTGACGGGCAGCCTGGCGGACCGCTTCGACACCGCCGACACATCGACCGGTGCTGGAAGGGTGCAGGCGAAGACCGGCACCCTGACAGGGGTGACCTCGCTGAGCGGGGTCGTGACATCCGGGCAGGGACGGCCCTTGGTCTTCGCGGTGCTGGGAAACGGCACGCCCGACACCGTGCAGGCACGGGCCGCACTGGATCGGATCGCGGCCGCGCTTGCCGGGTGCGGGTGCCAAGCGGCGGCGCCGTAGCCTCGAGCTATGGACTTGGTGGACTGGGACCTGGCGTCCCGCGTGGGGCGGCGGGTAGCTCCCAAGGGGCCCGATATCGGTATCGGGGAGGCGCGCCTGGTGGTGCGGCACCTCCAGCAGTCGGCGCTCGCAGCCGTCGATGTCGTTGCCGCGGTGTCCGGGCTGGCCGCGCCGGTGCAGGACAACACCGTCGTGGTCGACCGGCCGATGTGGATCGACTCCAACATCGCCGGCATCGCCCGGCTGGTGCAGCCGCTGGGCGATGTCCTTGCCGAGCGCACCGGCAGCGGCGCTGGCCGGACTGCTGGCGCCGTCGTTTCCGGCGGACAGCTGGGTGCCGCGATGGGTTGGCTGAGCGGCAAGGTGCTCGGCCAGTACGAGGTATTCGTGCCGGCCGGCATGCAGCCGCGGCTGTTGCTGGTGGCGCCCAACATCGTCGCGGCCGAGCGGTCGATGCAGGTGCCGGTGGAGGACTTCCGGCTGTGGGTCTGCCTGCACGAGGAAGCGCATCGGGTCCAGTTCGGAGCCTCGCCGTGGCTGGCCGACCACTTCACAGGTGAGGTGAACACGTTCCTGATGGCCGCCGACGTCGGTGCCGCCGAGGCGATGAAGCGGCTCGTCGTGGTGCTCAAGACCCTGGTCAGGGTGATCGGCGGCGATGAGCAGGCGAGCATCGTCCAAGCGGTGCAGAACCCTGCGCAGCAGGAGGTGTTCGAGCGGCTGTCGGCGCTGATGTCTCTGCTGGAGGGCCACGCCGAATGGGTGATGGACGCTGCGGGACCTTCGGTCATCCCCTCCCTGTCGACCCTGCGCACGGCGTTCGAGCACCGGCGGGCCAATCCCGGTCAGGCCGACGGGCTGCTGCGCAGGCTGTTGGGCATGGACGCGAAGCTCCGTCAGTACTCCCATGGCCGGGCGTTCGTGACCTCGGTCGTCGAGCAGGTTGGGGTCGAGGGCCTCAACCGCGTGTGGGATTCGCCCAAGACCCTGCCGACGCTGGACGAGATCGGGACCCCCTCGCTCTGGGTGGCCAGGGTGCACGGTACGGGCGATTGAGCAGGGGCCCCGGAATCGATCGGCGATGACCAGGCCCACGGATGCGGTTCGGACCGCGGTGCGCCGCACGTTGCAGGCGGAATCCGCTGCGACGCAGCCGCTGGCCCTGGTGGCTTGCTCAGGAGGCGCGGACTCGCTGGCACTCGCCGCGGGCGCCGCACAGGCGGCCCGCTCCGCGCGGTGGCGGATCGGTGCCGTCGTCGTGGACCACCAGTTGCAGCCGGACTCCGACGCGGTGGCAGCCGCAGCCGCCGACCAGTGCCGGACGCTGGGACTCGACCCGGTGGTTGTCGTAGCCGTGCGCGTCGGGACGCGCGGCGGCCCGGAGGCTGCGGCCCGCAGCGCCCGCTATGCGGCCTTCGCCAGCACCGCTCTCAGCTGCGGCGCCGCTGCGGTGATGCTGGCCCACTCGCTGGATGATCAGGCCGAAACGGTCCTGCTGGGCCTGGCGCGGGGCTCCGGGGCGCGATCCCTGGCGGGGATGCCCGGGCGCGCGGAGCTGCCCGGGGCCGCGGAGACTGTCATCCTGCGCCCGCTGCTGGGTTTGACCAGGCAGGATCTTGCGGCCGCCTGCCGGCAGTGGGGCCTGCACCCGTGGCAGGACCCGCACAACGAGGACCCCGGGTACGCCCGGGTCCGGATCCGGCGGACCGTGCTGCCGAGCCTGGCGCAGGCGCTCGGTCCCGGGGTGCCGCAGGCGCTGGCCCGCACCGCGGCGCTGCTGCGCGATGATGACGAGGCGCTGTCGGATCAGGCGGAGCAGGTGCTCGACAGCACGGCCGATCGCGCCGCCTCACCCGTGGCGGTCGACTGCGCCGCGCTGGCCGTCCACCATTCAGCCATCCGTCGCCGCGTGCTGCAGCTGCTGATCGTCGAAGCCGGTGCACCAGCCGCACGCGTGACGGCCGCGCACCTGTTGCGTCTGGACGCCCTGGTGCTCGCAGGCGCCCGGTCCAGCGCGCCTGCGGGCCCGCTCGCCCTGCCCGGCGGTGTCGCGGCGGCGCTGGCCTGTGGCAGGCTTGAGCTGCTCAGACGACAGGAGTGAGTCGTGCAACCATCGCACCTTCCCGGCGTGCTCGATCACATGCTCCTGTCCGAAGAGCAGATAGCAGACCGGATCGCCGAGCTCGCCGAGGAGATCACCAGCGATTACCAAGATCGCTCGCTGCTGCTCGTGGGCGTGCTCAAGGGCGCGATCATGGTCATGGCAGACCTGTCGCGCGCCATGCCGATGTCGGTGGAGATGGACTGGATGGCCGTGTCCTCCTACGGATCGGGCACAAAGTCGTCCGGCGTGGTGCGCATTCTGAAGGACCTGGACGGCGACGTCTCGGGCCGCCACGTCCTGGTCGTGGAGGACATCCTGGACTCCGGCCTAACCCTGAAGTGGCTGCTGAGGAACCTGTCGTCCCGCAATCCCGCGTCGCTGGAGGTCTGCGCGCTGCTGCGCAAGCCGGAGGCCTTGAGAGTCGACGTCCACCCCAAGTACGTCGGCTTCGACATCCCGAACGAATTCGTCGTGGGGTACGGGCTCGACTACGCGGGCCATTACCGCAATCTGCGGGGGGTAGGCACCCTGGCATCTCACATCTACAATGCGCCTACAACGTAGACTTCGCGGACAGCGCACTGACGGGGGTGCCCCTCCGGCCG
>CAZECO010000018.1:20165-21649 GCA_964510455.1 uncultured Actinomycetes bacterium | reverse complement strand
CGCCTACAACGTAGACTTCGCGGACAGCGCACTGACGGGGGTGCCCCTCCGGCCGGGCGTGGCGCATCATCGTAGTAGGTCGGAACCTCTCCCAGAGCGGATCCGGGGCAATCATCAGGCATCGGCCAGTAGGAGGAGGGAGCGGGGCGCCAACCCGCAGACACTGCCGTGAAGCGACTCACTCGTGGACCACTCCCGTGGATCCTCTTCGCCATCCTGATGCTCATCGTGGCAACGACGGTGTTCACCGACTTCGGAGGCCCGGAGGAGGTGAGCACCTCCCGCGCCATCGAAGAGATCAACGACGGCGACGCGAGCAAGGTCGTGCTCGTCGACCGGGAGCAGCGCATCGAGGTCACCCTGACCGACGGCACCGAGCTGACCAGCAAGTTCATCACCGGCCAGGGGGTCGAGCTGCAGCAGTTGCTGCAGGAGAAGGTCGTAGAGGGTCAGTTGCCCGAGGGCTACGACGTCGAGGTGCCGCAGGAGAACCTGCTGGTCACCCTCATCGTCAGCCTCCTGCCGATCCTGCTCATCGTGGGCCTGCTGTTCTTCTTCCTGTCCCAGCTGCAAGGCGGCGGACGTCTGATGTCCTTCGGCAAGAGCAAGGCGAAGGTCATCACCAAGGACATGCCGCAGACGACGTTCGCCGATGTCGCGGGTGCCGATGAGGCGGTGGCGGAGCTGCACGAGATCAAGGAGTTCCTCGCCGAGCCGGCGAAGTTCCAGCGGGTCGGAGCGAAGATCCCCAAGGGCGTGCTGCTGTACGGCCCACCCGGCACCGGCAAGACGCTGCTGGCGCGGGCCGTCGCCGGTGAGGCAGGGGTCCCGTTCTTCTCGATCTCCGGCTCGGACTTCGTGGAGATGTTCGTCGGCGTCGGAGCCAGCCGGGTGCGGGACCTCTTCGACCAGGCGAAGCAGAATGCCCCGGCCATCGTGTTCGTGGACGAGATCGACGCGGTCGGCCGCCACCGCGGCGCCGGGCTCGGCGGCGGCCATGACGAGCGCGAACAGACGCTCAACCAGCTGCTGGTCGAGATGGACGGGTTCGACGTCAACACCTCCGTCATCCTGATCGCCGCCACGAACCGCCCCGACATCCTCGACCCCGCCCTGCTGCGGCCGGGCCGGTTCGACCGGCAGATCACGGTGGACCGCCCCGACCTCGATGGCCGCGAGAAGATCCTGCAGGTCCACGCCAAGGGCAAGCCGGTCACCCCCGACGTCGACCTGCGGGCCGTCGCCAAGCGCACCCCGGGGTTCACCGGCGCCGACCTGGCCAACGTGCTCAACGAGGCCGCGCTGCTGACCGCGCGGCAGAACCAGCTGTTCATCGACAACAAGACCCTCGATGAGGCGATCGATCGCGTCATCGCCGGTCCGCAGCGCAGCAGCCGGGTGATGGACGAGCGCGAGAAGCTGATCACGGCCTACCACGAGGGCGGGCACGCCCTGGTCGCGGCGGCGCTGCCCGGGAACGACCC
>CAZECO010000018.1:0-20065 GCA_964510455.1 uncultured Actinomycetes bacterium | reverse complement strand
CCTACCACGAGGGCGGGCACGCCCTGGTCGCGGCGGCGCTGCCCGGGAACGACCCCGTGCACAAGATCACGATCCTGCCCCGCGGCCGGGCGCTGGGCTACACGATGGTGCTGCCCGAGCAGGACAAGCATTCGGTCACCCGCACGGACATGCAGAACCAGCTGGCCTACATGCTGGGCGGCCGCGCGGCGGAGGAGCTGATCTTCCACGACCCGACCACCGGCGCCTCCAACGACATCGAGAAGGCCACGTCGGTGGCCCGGGCCATGGTCACCCAGTACGGCATGACGGAACGGCTCGGCGCGATCCGGTACGGCCAGGAGAACAGCGAAGTGTTCCTCGGCCGCGACATGGGCCATATGCGCGACTACTCCGAAGAGGTGGCCTCGGCTATCGACGAAGAGGTGCGCGCCTTCATCGAGGCGGCCCACCAGGAGGCCTACGACATCCTGGTCGCCAACCGGGAGGTGCTCGACCGGCTGGTCAAGGAGCTGCTCGAGAAGGAGACGCTCGACAAGGCCGAGATCGCCCGGATCTTCGCAGACCTCGACATGCGCCAGCCGCGGCCGGCCTGGACCGGGTCGGCCAACCGCCAGCCCAGTCCGCAACCGCCGGTGATGGTGCCCAACGTCCCGAATCCGGCGGCCACCCAGACGCCGCCGGCGGGATCGTCGAACGGCGGCAACGGTCATGCCGAAGGAGGCCGGGGAGCCTCCGGGCCGAATGGCGGGAACACGCCCGGATCCTGGCCCCCGCCGTCTCCGCATGACCTTGTGTAGGGCCCCTGGTCAGGACGGTAGGGAGCAGTTGACGTGCACGAGGACGAGGAGACGGTGACCGGGATCGACTTGGAGCGGGCGGCGGCAGCAGTCCGCGAGCTGCTGATCGCGGTGGGCGAAGACCCCGACCGGGACGGCCTCGTCCAGACCCCGGCGAGGGTGGCCCGCGCCTATGCCGAGACGTTCTCCGGCTTGTGGCAGAGCCCCGAGGACGTGCTCAGCACGACCTTCGACCTCGGCCACGACGAACTGGTCCTGGTGAAGGACATCGAGGTCTACTCCACCTGTGAGCATCATCTGGCGCCCTTCCACGGCGTGGCCCATGTCGGGTACATACCGAATCGCGAAGGCCGGATCACCGGCCTGAGCAAGCTGGCGCGCCTGGTCGACGTCTTCGCGAAACGCCCCCAGGTCCAAGAGCGGCTCACCACCCAGGTCGCAGAAGCCCTGGAACGGGTGCTCGATCCGCAAGGAGTGATCGTCGTCATCGAATGCGAACATCTGTGCATGTCGATGCGCGGCATCCGGAAGCCGGGCGCGCGCACCGTCACCAGCGCCGTGCGCGGGCAGCTGCGCGATCCGGCCACCCGCGCCGAGGCGATGTCGCTGATCCTGGGAGCATGAGCGTGACCCCGCCGCTGATGCTGACCCCGCCAGCTGGCCCGCCGGCCGGTCTGCCGGCTGCGCTGTCGCACCTGGACCGCACCGCGGTGATGGGCATCCTGAACGTCACGCCCGATTCGTTCTCCGACGGCGGCCGGTACAGCGATGTGCGGGCGGCGGCGGACCATGCGGCGCGGATGGTGATGGCCGGAGCGGACATCATCGACGTCGGAGGGGAGTCCACCCGACCCGGCGCAAGCCGCATCGATGGCGAGGGCGAGCTCGCGAGGGTCCTTCCGGTGATCCGCGCCATCCGTGACCTCGGAGTGCCCCTGAGCATCGACACGATGCGCGCCGCGACGGCCCGGGCGGCGGTCGAGGCCGGAGCGGTGCTCGTCAACGATGTCAGCGGCGGCCTGGCCGATCCTGCGATGCCGGCCACGGTCGCGGCGCTGCAGGTGCCGTACGTCGTCATGCACTGGCGCGGGCACAGCGCTGCGATGGCTGGCTTGACCAGCTACCACGATGTTGTGGCGGAAGTGTCTGCCCAACTGGGCGACCGGGTGTCCGCCGCCGTCGCGGCCGGCGTGGATCCCGCAATGATCGTGGTGGACCCGGGTCTCGGCTTCGCCAAGGAGCACTGGCACAACTGGCTTCTGTTGCACAACCTCGAAGGCGCCGTCCCGGCTGGATTCCCGGTGCTGATCGGCGCCTCCCGCAAGCGCTTCCTGGGTGCGTTGCTGTCGGACGCCGACGGCAGTCCCCGGCCGGTGGAGCAGCGCGACGCCGCGTCCGCCAGCGTCGCCGCGCTGGCGGCGGCGGCCGGTGTGTGGTGCGTGCGGGTCCATGACGTCACGGACAGCGCCGACGCCGTGCGGGTGGTTGCAGCGTGGCGCGCCGCCTCGTGGGAGGGTGAACGTCCCAGCCCCGATCGTCAGGAGGCGAGAAGGTGAGCAAGATCGATCGCGGTCTGGACACGATCCGGATCTGCGGGATCCGGGGCTACGGGCACCACGGCGTTCTGCCCGCGGAACGGGAGCTCGGCCAGGAGTTCACCGTCGATGTGGCGATCGGTTTGAAGACCGATCGGGCCGTGGTCACCGATGATCTCGCCGACACCGTGGATTACGCCGACCTGGCCGCGCGGGTCCATGCCCACATCACCGGAGAGCCGATCGCGCTGCTGGAGACGCTGGCGCAGCGGATCGCCGACGAATGCCTGGCGGACTTGGCCGTCCAGGTTGTCGAGGTGACGGTGCACAAGCCGCAGGCGCCGGTGGAGGTGCCGTTCTCCGACATCAGCGTCCGGGTGACGCGGCGCAGATGACGATGCATCGGGTGGCATTCGGGCTGGGCGGCAACCGCGGTGATGTGGCCGCCGCGCTGCGGGACGCCGTGCACACCCTCGCCGCCCGCCCGGAGCTCACCGTAGCGGGTGTCTCGTCCCTGTACGAGACCGCGCCGGTCGGCGGACCGGCCCAGCCGGACTATCTCAACGCCGTTGTTGTCGCCGATACCGCCGTGGACCCGGCGCACATGCTGGCCCTCGCGCAGGAGATCGAACAACGGTGGCACCGCACCCGGGACGTGCGCTGGGGACCGCGGACCCTCGACGTCGACATCCTCGCCTTCGGCGCGATGGTGTCCGACGATCCCCGACTGACACTGCCGCATCCCCGTGCACACCTTCGCGCGTTCGTGCTGGTGCCATGGGCGGAGGTCGATCCCGATTTCGTAGTGCCCGGTCTCGGCCCGGTCCACGCGCTGCGGGATGCCCTGCCGGATGCCGGTGGCGTCGCGGTCCGCTCCCGCGGCCGGATATGGCTGTCCGAAGCGGTGGCTGGGACATGAGCCCGACACGGGCGCGCACCCTCGCGCTGATCGCGGTGGTTGCCTTCGGTCTGGGCTGGTTGATGGTCGCCGCGGTCGAGGCGATGTCCCAGCGGCTGCTGCAGGTGCCGTGGACGGCCGCAGCCGCGCTGGCGCTGATGGCCTTCTCGCTGTTCGTCTGGGCCCTGCTGGCGCGCCCGCGCCTGCTGCGCAAGCAAGGCCGTCCGCCGATGGATCCCATCGTCGCCACCCGTACGGCTGCTCTCGCGCTGGCGGCATCCCGGACGGGAGCCGGAGTCCTCGGCTTCTACGTCGGGGTGGCAGTCGGGATGATCCCAGCCTGGGACACCCCGGCCGGGCGCGACTACTGCCTCGCTGCGCTCGCCGCCGCGCTGGCCAGCGCCGCGCTGGTGGCGGTCGGCCTGTGGCTGGAGTCCATGTGCAGGTTGCGGGGCGGGGGCGATGACAAGGACGACGGGGCGCCGATCAAGGGCCGCCCGCAAACCGGCCAAGCCGCCAACGAAGCTGCGCGGTAGGCCGCGTAGGCTTCTGCAATGACTGATCAGCCCTCCACCTTCGACGAACTGGACGGACTGCCGTACCCAGAGCTGCACGAGAGGGCGCTCCGGCTCGCCCAGAAGCGCCACGACATCGGGTTCTTCCTGGACCTGTACAACCACACGAGGGCGATGCATGCGGCCGCCACCGAGGGGGGATCCCTGGGCGACCTGTCCGGTTCGCTGATGGACGTCATCGAGGCGACCCGCGAAGCGTTCGCCGAGATCCCGGATCCCGAGCTCGAACCGCTCTTCCGCGCGCGGTTCATCGAGTACCTGCGGGAGCACGGCAAGGGGTGATCTCAGCGGGGTGGAGCCGTCAGGTGCCCCTCGGAAGCCTGGACCACGACGAAGCCTTGGCCCGTGAGCGTCAGCTGGAACGCCTCGCCCGAGCCCCGGCCGATCATCGCCGACGCCTTCGCGGTCTTGCGCACTCCCGACTGCAGGGAGGTGGACCACAGCACCGCGCTCTGGATATCTACGAACGTGGGGACGTCGACATTGAGGACGACCGGGGTGCCGAACGCGGTCACGGCGAGCACGCCGGAGCCGGTGAAGGTCGTGTTGAACAGCCCTCCGCTCATCATGGAGGCGCCCTCGACCCGCTTGATGTCCCACTGCAGCGAGGGCTGGAATGCCAGCACGTTGCCGCCGTGGACCGTCACCGACTCGCCCTCCAGCTGCAGCAGGAAGATCTCGTCGGCATCGTGCGCGAGGAAGACGTCCCCGGTGCCGGTGACGTTCATCAGGGCCATCCCCTCCCCGGTGAAGGCCTTCTTGAAGAACTTCCCCATGCCGCCGCTGCCCTCATAGGCGAAGTCGATGCTTCCCTGATACGCGACCATCGAGCCCTGCTTGGCGAAGAAGTGCTCATCGCCGCCGTTGAGGTGCACTTTGAGCATGCGGTTGTTCTGCTTGACGAAGCCTCCGGGCCCGGCTTCCTGCTCGACGTTGTGGAACAGTTCGCTGCGCATGCCGCAACGCTATCGGACGGTGCGTCGAGCCGGCCGTCCGGCGCTGATGGCAGCGGATCCCCGGACGACGCGCCGCACGCCGCCGTGGTGCGCCAGGAACTCGGCGCGATCGACGACCGCGCCGGCCGGAGGGGCAACCCCGCCGTCCCTGTCGTTCCGCCAGCTGCCCCTGCAGGTGCAGCTCCCGCAGGATCTGCCCGGTGCCAGGCTCAGCCCGGTCAGTGCGCCGCGTCCTGCGCCACGATCCGGCGCACGCCGTCGAGATCGATCGTCCCCAATGGGCGCTGATCTGCGCCCACCACCCGCACCCGACCGGCCGGCGACGACAGCAGCGCGACTGCGGCCTCGCGCAGGGTCGCCCCGTTCGCGATCGACGGCAGTGCGTCGTCCTCGACTGCCGGCTGCCGCAGCTCCGAGGGCTCCACGTGGGTCACCGCCATCAACTTGATGAGGCGATCCGCCCCGACGAAGTCGGCGACGAACGCGTTGACGGGCCTGCCCAGCACCGCAGTGGGCCTGTCGAACTGCTCGAGGTAGCCGCCCTGGCGCATCACCGCGATCCGGTCGCCGAGACGCACCGCCTCATCGATGTCGTGGGTGACCAGCACGACCGTCTTGGCCACCGTGCGCTGCAGCGCGAGGAACTCCTCCTGCAGCCGGTCCCGGGCGATCGGATCCACGGCGCCGAACGGCTCGTCCATCAGCAGGACCGGGGGATCGGCTGCCAGCGCTCTGGCGACACCCACCCGCTGGCGCTGGCCGCCGGACAGCTGGTGCGGGTACCGGTCGCCGTACACCTGCGGGTCGAGTCCCACCAGGTCGAGCAGGTCGTCCACCCGGGTCCGCGTCCGGGACTTCTCCCAGCCGAGCAGCTGGCAGACGGTGGCCACGTTGCGGCGCACGGTGTGATGCGGGAACAGCCCGACCGCCTGGATGACGTACCCGATGCTGCGCCGCAGCTGTTGGAGGTCCATCGCCCGGACGTCCTGCCCGTTGACCAGGATCGTCCCGGCCGAGGGCTCCACGAGCCGGTTGATCATCCGCATCGTCGTGGTCTTGCCGCAGCCGGAGGGGCCGACCAGGACGCAGATCTCGCCCGCCGCCACTTCGAGGTCGAGCTCATGAACCGCCACAGTCCCGTCCGGGTACTGCTTGGTCACTGCGCGCAGCACGATCACCGCGTCTGGGGTAGGTTCCATGGCATGTCCTCCCGGGCAATGGCCGCAACCCAAGCCGCGAACCCGTGGATCTCGTGGGACTACATCGTGTCGCATCTCGACGACCTCGCGGAAGCGGGGCGCGAGCATGTCTTCCTGACCGTCACCTCCGTGCTGTGCGCCGTCGCGTTGGCGTTCCCCCTCGCGGTGCTCATCCGACGCTACCGCCGTTTGCACTCCCCTGTCCTCGCCGTGTCGGGAGTCCTGTACACGATCCCCTCGCTCGCGCTCATCTCGCTGCTGTGGCCGGTCTTCGGGCTGTCGCCCCTCACGGTGGTGATCGCACTGACGATCTATGCCCTGCTCGTCGTGCTGCGCAACACGGTGGTCGGACTCGACGACGTGGATGCTGAGGTGCTCGACGCCGCCCGGGGGATGGGCATGGCCGACCGGACCGTGCTGTGGCGGGTGGAGGTGCCGCTGGCATTGCCGACGATCCTGGCGGGCATCAGGATCGCGACCGTCAGCACGGTGGGGATGGTCACGGTCGGGGCACTGGTCGGCTACGGGGGCTTCGGCAGCCTGATCCTGTCGGGATTCATCCAGAACTTCTGGCATGCCCAGATCTTCACCGCCACCGCATGCTGCGTGCTGCTGGCGATCGCCTTCGAACTGCTGCTGCACACGCTGGAGTGGGCGTCCACCCCGTGGGCGCGTGGGCGGGCCGAACGGTGACGGTGATCGAATGGCTCACCGATCCCGCCAACTGGACCGGGCCGAACGGGATCGGGGTGCGGACCCTGGAGCAGCTGCAGATGAGCCTGGCGGCGATGGGTCTGGCGCTTCTCGTGGCGATGCCGGTCGCACTGGTCCTCGGACACCTGCACAAGGGCGTCTTCCTGGCCACGAATATCGGCAACATCGGCCGTGCCATCCCGACCCTGGGCGTCCTGGTGATCCTGGCGTCGATCCCTGCGATCGGCGTCGGCAATCCCGCTGCGGCGCTGGCGCTGGCGATCTTCGCGATACCGCCGCTGATGACGAACACCTTTCGAGGGATCGCGGGTGTCGATCCGCAGGTGCGCGATGCCGCTGACGGCATGGGCATGAGCGGCTGGGGCGTGCTGACCCGGGTCGAGGTCCCCCTTGCGATGCCGCTCATCGCCGCGGGGATCCGCACGGCCACGGTCCAGGTGGTGGCGACGGCATCGCTGGCCGCGCTGGTCGGGGGCGGCGGGCTCGGGCGCTATGTGGTGGACGGGTACGCCCTGCAGAACAACACGCTGATCATCGCCGGGGCGATCCTGACCGCGGCGCTGGCGATCGCCGTCGACGGTGTCCTGGCAGTCCTGCAAGGCCTGGCCACCCCCCGAGGGCTGCGCGCAGCCGGTCCCCGGGACCACACGCTGACCGAAGGGGCTGCGGTGATGGAGGACGCGGGGGCTGGGGCAAGGGTCTGAACTGCGGAAGGACCCGAGGCGGCCCCGCAGTAACGCGGCCAACCCGTCCACACGCTCCCGTGCGCTCCGCCGTCTGGTGTTGTCGCAGCCGATCCGCCGCGGGGGCCTTCGGCGGCCGGTCGAGCACATGCCGTCGAAACGGGCGCTCCCGTCAGGGTTTCCGAAGACCCCTGTGGTGACATTGGCGGCGGCCGCGGTTCGGCCGGGCTTCCGCGCGTTGCCGGCCGGTGGCGGTCGACGTGTTCGGATTGCAGTCCTGCACCGCCGGAACAACGCGCCTCGGGACCTGGCGTGCCGCGGGATTCCGGGGTCAGCGGGCGCCCACGGCCGGATGCTGCAGCCGCGACTATCGCGCCCCGTCGGCGGGAACAGCGGCCAGCCACGCACCCGGTGCGCAACATCGCCGTTGCGCACCGGCCGCTGACCCTCGAATCCGCAGCATAGGAGCGCGACCGATGCCCTGACCCGCGCCAGCGGGACTACGCGAGACTGCGGCGAACCGGCCTACCCGTAGGGGTGCTCGACCGGCCCGGCCTGCTGCGTTTCGGCCTCCACGGGTCGGGCACGGCGCGCCCGCATCAGGGTTGTGCCGACCAGCGCCACCGCGGCCAGATCGTCGGTCAGCCCCAGGGGGCCGGCGACGAGCTCAGGGATGAAGTCCACCGGCATGACGACGTACAGCATCGCAAGCACGACGAGGAGCAGCTCCGACCGGCTCAGATTGATGGGCATGCGCATCATGGACCTCCCAGGAGTTCCTCGGCCTGTTGAACAGTGATACGACCCGCCGCGAGGTCGGCGAGCACGTCGGCGTCGCCGGCCACCGGCTCAGGCGCGGCAAGGCCCAGCCGGGCCAGGAGCTCGGCGAACCGCTGGCGAGCCGTCGGATAGGACACGCCGAGATGGGTCTGTACATCGCGCATGTTGCCCCGGGATCGGAGGAAGACCTCCAGCGTGGCAAGGTCCTGCGGCGACAATCGGCAGTACCCGCAGGACCCGAAAGCCCCGGCGACCTCGGTGCCGCAGCTGGCGCAGCCCAGGCGCAGGGTTATCAGGTTCTCCGAGCAGACCGGGCACTGCGTGGGGGCCCGGTGCAAGGGGGTCCGCTGCCAGGGCGTCTCGGCCAACGGCGGCGTGCTCATCCGACCGTCACTTGTACCGACCCCATGCGGGCTGCGGCATGCAGGGACCCGGCGCCGGCCCCGACGATGACCTCGGGGGTATGGGCGTCGCCGACGGACTTGTGAAGCCCATCGTCGGTCCTCACCACGGCCTGGCCCAGCCCCGCCTGCGCGGTGACGCGCACATCCGATTCCGGCCGGACGCGCACCTGTGCCGAGCCCATATCGACCCGCACCTGGGAATCGCCGGTGAAGATCCAGTCGACCTTGGCGCTGCCGCTGACCACATCCACCTTCAGGGGGCCGCTGCCGCCGTCGAGCCTCGCCGACCCGGCCTCGACCCCGACCGACGCGCCGGCGGTGACTCCGGTGAGATCCAGGGTGCCGCCGACGATGAGCACGTTCAGCGGGAGGGCGGGATTGACTCGCACGGTGAGGGTCTGGCCGGCCCGATCCACGACGGAGGTCAACCACTGCAGCAGGGCGGAGCGCGGGGGAGCAGCGGTGTAGTCGCCCTCGCCGAGGTTCGTGGTGATGAGCAGGGTTCCCCCCTTGCGCTCCATCCGGTGGGTGCCCTCGGCGACGGCCTCGGCGACGGTCGGGTCGCCGATGACCACGAGGCGGGCGCCGCCCGCCTTGATCAGAATCTCGGTGATCGGTGTCTGTTCGACGGCCGTGGAGCGTTGGTCGCGCAATCCGGACAGCAGCGCGCTGGCTTGTTCGGGATCGAGCTTGCCGGCGGCGACAGCTTCCAGGACTTCATGGAGAGTGTTCATGTCTCGAATATAAAGCGTCCTTGCCAATATGTAAAGACAGCGATCGATCTGAGGATTCTCAGGGGACGAGCGGGATGGCGATGACGGTGTTCGCACAACGTGGGGTACGGTCTGCCTCATGCTGCGCTTGAAGACTGCCGTCCGCGGCCTTGCAGTGATCGCTCTGGCAGCCACCGTCACGGGCTGCTCATCCGACGACGTGCAGACCGCGGCCCAGACGGATACCCCGACCGACGCCCAGTCGACGACGGCCCCGTCGCCGTCCCCGCAGGCGCTGCAGGTCGGCGACTGCGTCCGTTTCGTGCAGACGGGCGGTCCCGACGGTTCATCGTTGGACGAGGTCGACTGCGAGTACTCGCATCACGCCGAGGTCGTCCTCGCCAGCGACCAGTTCTTCGCTGGCGACGACCAGCTCCCGGCCGAGAACCGGATCATCAAGCTGGCGGACACGGCCTGTGCCGAGGCGATGGTGTCGTACTCCGGGGTTTCGGCGCAGGAAGCCGGCGCTCGGATGTCCTACCTCTATCCGACTCAGGAGACCTGGGCGGCAGGGGACCGCAAGCTGACCTGCATCGCGGTCGCCTACGACGAGGCGTTCGACTCGATCATCGAGGTGCTGGGTTCGATGCGCTTGTATCAATAGGGAAACGACACCCGGCGGCTGGATGCGGATTCCCTAGTCTTGTGGTTGGGTATGTCGCATGTCGTTGCCGCTCAACAAGTTTCTCGCCATCGGTGCTGCCGCTGTCCTCGGCCTGGCCGCCTGCTCGTCGGGCGATGACGAGGCGTCGGGGGCAGCCGACGTGGTCATCGCGACCACGAACTTCAGCGAGACCAGGATCATCGCCAGCATGTACGAGCAGGTCCTCGAAGCCAACGGCATCGGGGCGACCATCAAGGAGCTCACCACTCGCGAGGTCATCGCCCCCGCGCTGTCCAAGGGGGAGGTGCAGATCACCCCGGAGTACCTCGGGAGCCTGACCGAGTTCCTCAACAAGCAGGCGAACGGCCCCGATGCCCCGCAGATCGCCAGCGGCGACGTCGATGCCACGTTCGCGGCGGCATCGGAACTCGCGGCGGCGCAGAACATCACGCTGCTCGACCCCTCGCAGGCTCAGGACCAGAACGCGTTCGCCGTCACCTCGCAGTTCGCGGCCTCGAACAATCTGACGTCGCTGAGCGATGTGGCGGCCCTGTCCGCCAGCAACCCGATCAGCTTGGGCGGTCCGCCGGAGTGCCCGGAGCGCCCCTTCTGCCAGCTGGGGCTCGAGCAGACGTACGGCATCGCCATCGAGAGCTTCCTCGCGCTGGACGCGGGGGGACCGCTGACGATAGCCGCCCTCACGCAGGGGGACGTCGAGCTCGGGCTGGTCTTCTCATCCTCCGGCTCGGTAACCGCGAACGACCTCGTCGTCCTGGACGATGACAAGGGTCTGCAGACAGCCGAGAACATCCTGCCCGCGGTGCACACCCCGGCGCTCACCGATGAGATCGCCGCGGCACTGAACTCCGTCTCCGAGATCCTGACCACCGAGGTGCTGCAGGAGCTGAACAGCAGGGTCGATGTGGCCCGGGAGGACCCCGAGGACGTGGCCGCCCAGTTCCTGCAGGACCACGGGCTGCTGTAGCGGTCTGCATCGGTACCGGGCGATCCTCGCTAGGCTTGCCCCGTGGCCAACGACGTGGAGGGAGCCTTCCGACCTCCGGGAGAACCCTGGCAGCCGGTCTCGCCGCGGCTGATCACCGCGCGGCGGCTGGTGCTGCTGCTGGTCGCGGTGCCGGTTTGGCTGCTGGTGGCGGTCGCCGCGACGATCACCGCACCGCTGTTGGGCGTCGGCCTGATGATCGCTGGAGTCCTCGCCATCGCATGGGCGTGGTGGCTGATCGGCAGGCGGGTCAGGTCCTACGGCTATGCCGAGCGGGACGACGACCTGCTGGTGACCAGCGGGATCCTGTTCCGGCGGCTGACCATCGTCCCCTACGGCCGGATGCAACTGGTCGAGGTCACCTCCGGGCCGATCGACCGGAGCCTGGGCCTGACCACGGTCAAGCTCCACACGGCCGCGATCTCGACCGAGGCGACGATTCCGGGCCTGCCGCCGGAGCAGTCCAGCGCGCTGCGGGACCGGCTGGCGGAACGGGGCGAGGCCCGCTCCGCCGGGATCTAGCGGATGACCGACCGCGACGTCCCCGCTGCTGGGCCTCCGGCCAGCGCCACGGCCCGCCGGCACGTGCACCCCGCGACCATCGGCGTGTACGCGCTGCAAACGGTCCCGGTGCTGGGACTGGCGTACTTCCTGCTCGTCGATCCTGATGCGAGGGGGGCGGCGGGGTGGCTCATCGCGGGGCTGGTGCTCGCCACCGCCGCAGCCCTGACGGGCGCTTACTTCGCCTGGCGCCGTCTGACGTACTTCTTCGACGAGTCGGGGGACTTCCGGCTGGACAGCGGGGTCGTCTACCGCAAGGAGCGCCGGCTGGCCCTGTCGCGGCTGCAGTCGGTGGACATCGTCCGCCCGCTGCTGGCGCGCCTGATCGGCATGGCATCGGTGCGGATCGAGGTGGCCGGCGCCGGCGAGTCGACGGCGGTCGTGGAGTACCTCCCGCTGCGCAGTGCCGAAGCGCTGCGCGCCGAGGTCCTCGCCCGCGCCGCGGGCAGCGGGCCGGATGCGGTGGATGCGGTGGAAGCGCCGGAGGAGATCCAGCTGACGGTGCCCGCCGGGGTGCTGATGGCCTCCCTGCTGCTGCGCGGGAGCACTGTGATCGCGATCCTGCTGACCATCCTCGGGGTCGCGGGGATCGTGGCGTTCACCGGTCCGGCCGGATTCCTCGTCCTGGGCTTCGGGGTGTTCGTGCCGGTGCTGACGGTGCTCGGGGAGTTCGCGAGCTTCTTCAACTTCACCGTAGCCCGATCGTCGGACGGCCTGCGGATCCGCGCCGGCCTGCTTGCGACCACGGCGCAGACCGTTCCGCCGGGCCGGGTCCACGCGGTGGAGTTCACGCAATCCTTCCTCTGGCGGCGGGTCGACTGGGTGCGGGTCAACCTCAACATCGCCGGCACCGGGCTGGACGTGCAGGGCGAGGGTCGCGGTATGCCGAAGGTGCTCGTCCCCGTCGCGACCACGCACCAGGCGAGGGCGCTGGTCGCGCAGCTCCTGCCGGACTGGGAGATCGCGGCGGTGGCGCTGGTGCCGGCCCCGCCTGCGGCACGTCGCCGGGCGTGGATCCAGCACCGGCGGCTCGGCTTCGGCTGGGACGGCCACATCCTGGTCACCTCGCGCGGCAGGTTCGTCCGACGAACCGCTGCCGTGGCGCACGCACGGGTGCAGTCGGTCAAGGTCGTGCAGGGACCATGGCAGCGCCGCCTCGGATTGGCCACCGTCCGGGCGGATACGGTGCCCGGCCCGGTACAGGTCGCGGCCCTCCACCTCGACGCCGAGCAGGCCCGGCAACTGGCCGACGGCGAGATCCGGCTGATGCATGCGGCGGCGCAGTCGGACCCCCCGCTGCGGCGCGCCCGCGACATCGCCGAGATCGGGGAGGGCGACCAGTGACGTCCGGCAGCCGGAACGCCCGTCCAGCCTCGCGGATGGCCATCGGGATCGTCGGCGTCGGCCGGGCGGGCAGCGCACTGGGGATGGCGCTGCAGGCGGCCGGCCACCGGGTGATCGCCGTCCATGCGATCAGCCGGGATTCGCGCGCCCGGGCGGACACGTTCTTCCCCGATGCCGAGGTCGCCGAGGTGCCGGCGGTGCTGGCTGCCAGCGATCTGGTGCTGCTGACCGTGCCGGACGATGAGCTGCCCGGACTGGTCGCGGGCATTGCCGCAACCGCCCGGATCCGTCCCGGGCTGCTCGTCGTCCACGCATCGGGCCGCAACGGCCTCGCGGTGCTGGACCCCGTCACCGCTGCCGGCGCGGTGCCGTTGGCGCTGCACCCGGCCATGACGCTGACCGGAACGCGGGTCGACGTGCAGCGGCTGATGGGGTGTCCGTTCGCGGTCACCGCGCCCGACGCCCTGCGCCCGATCGCCGAAGCGCTGGTGCTGGAGATGGGCGGCGAACCGCTGTGGGTGCCGGACGGCCGACGGACGCTGTACCACGCGGCGCTGAGCCACGCCGCCAACCACCTGGTGACCCTGATCGCCGATGCGATGGACCTGCTCGCGCAGGCCGGGATCGCGCACCCCGCGGGCCTGCTCGAACCGCTGACCAGCGCGGCCCTGGACAACGCGCTCCGCCTGCAGGACGCGGCACTGACCGGCCCGGTCTCGCGCGGGGATGCCGGCACGCTGGCCGCCCACCTGGCGGTGCTCGCAGGCTCACCCGTGGAACCGGCATACCTGGCGATGGCGCGCCGCACCGCGGATCGGGCACTGGCATCTGGCCGACTCTCGCCGCAAGCGGGTGCAAGACTGCTGGCGTTGCTCGCACCCCAGCAGGCGCCCGGGCAGCCCGACGACGAGCAGGAGGGGATTAAGTGATCGCCATCTGCACCAGCCGCGACCAGCTGAGGCTCGCGCTCCCGCACGATCGCACGCGCGCCGTCGTGATGACGATGGGCGCTCTGCATGAGGGCCACGCCCGGCTCATCGACGCCGCCCGCGCCGAGGTCGGGCCCGAGGGCCACGTCACGGTGACGATCTTCGTCAACCCGTTGCAGTTCGGGCCGTCGGAGGACTTCGCGCGCTACCCGCGCACGCCGCAGGCCGACATCGACGTTGTCGCGGCACGCGGCGCCGACGCCGTCTTCCTGCCCAGCATCATCGATGTCTATGGCAGCGCCGCCGGCGCCGACCACGATGGGATCACGGTCTCGCCGGGCCGCCTCGGGCAGCTGTGGGAGGGCCAGCGGCGGCCAGGTCACTTCGACGGGGTGCTCACCGTGGTCCTGACGCTGCTGCAGCTCACGCGCGCGGACGCGGCGTTCTTCGGGGAGAAGGATTATCAGCAGTTGACCCTGATCCGCGCGATGGCGCGGACCTTCGCCCTGCCGGTTCGCATCGTCGGCGTGCCGACCGTCCGCGACGCCGACGGGCTGGCGCTGTCCAGCCGCAACGCCTATCTCGACGAGGCGGAGCGTGCGCAGGCGAGGGCGATCCCTGGCGCGCTGTTCGATGCGGCCCGTGCTGCCGACGCCGGTGCGGATGCCGAGGCGGTGATCCACACAGTCGCCGACGGGCTGTCCGAAGCGGGGCTCGTCGCGGACTACATCGCCCTGACGGATCCCGCCATGGGCCCGGCGCCGCAGATGGGTGAGGCGCGACTGCTGGTCGCGGTCCCGCTGGGCCGCACCCGGCTGCTGGACAACACCGCGATCACCCTGCGGGGCGTCGCGTGATCCTCACCCTGCCCCGCCGGCTCTCCGCGCCGGCACCGGGCTGGCAGGTCGGCGCCGATGTCATCGTCGTCGGATCCGGCATCGCCGGGATCAGCGTGGCGCTGCGGGCACGGGCCGCCGGACTACGGGTGCTGATGGTGACCAAGGCCCGCATCGAGGAGGGTTCGACCCAGTGGGCACAAGGGGGGATCGCAGCCGCGCTCGCGGACGAGGATTCCCCCGACGACCACTGGATGGACACCCTCGTCGCCGGTGCGGGGCTGTGCGATCCCGAGGCGGTGCACATCCTGGTCATGCAGGGGCCCTCGGCGGTGCGCGGACTGATCGACCTGGGCATGCGGTTCGACCGCACGATCAGCGGCGACCTGGCGCTCACCCGGGAGGGCGGCCACCTGCGCAGCCGTATCGCGCACGCCGGAGGCGACGCCACCGGGGCGGAGATCATGCGGGCGCTCACCTCGGCCGCACGTGCCGGCGACGGGCTGGAGATCATCGAACAGGCGCTCGCCCTGGACCTGCTCACCGATGACACGGGCGCCGCCCAGGGCATCACGCTGCACGTGATGGGCCAGGGGCAGCGCGACGGCGTGGGGGCGGCCCTGGCTCCGGCCGTGGTGCTGGCGACGGGCGGGCTCGGCCAGATCTACTCCCAGACGACGAACCCCGCCGTGGCCACCGGAGACGGCGTCGCGCTCGCGCTGCGGGCCGGCGCCGAGATCGCCGACATGGAGTTCGTGCAGTTCCACCCGACCGTCATGTGGCTGGGTCCGAACACCCGGGGGCAGCAGCCGCTGGTATCCGAAGCGGTCCGCGGCGAGGGCGCGATCCTGATCGACGATGCGGGCACGCGTTTCATGGTCGACGAGCATCCCCTGGCGGAGCTGGCGCCGCGCGATGTCGTGGCCAAAGTGATCATGCGCAGGATGCTCGACACGGGGCGCCCGCATGTCTGGCTCGACGGACGCGCCCTCGGGGAGCGCGCCTGGCGGACCCGGTTCCCGACTATCCTCGCCCGCTGCATGGAGCACGGGATCACGCCCTGGTCCGAGGCGATCCCGGTCGCTCCGGCGCAGCACTTCGCCAGCGGCGGTGTGCGTACCGATTCCGATGGCCGCAGCAGCGTCCCAGGCCTGTTCGCCTGCGGGGAAGTGTCGTGCACCGGCGTCCACGGCGCGAACCGCTTGGCTTCCAACTCGCTGCTGGAGGGCCTGGTGTTCGCCGAGCGGATCGGCGCCGCGCTGGCTGAGAAGCTGCCCAGCCGGCGGGAGGTGGTGTGGCCCAGCACGACTGCCGGGCTGGTGGGCGGCGCCGATCGCGCCGCCCTGCAGGCGATGATGCTGACCGGGGCCGGCGTCCTGCGCAGCGACAGCAGCCTGCGGGCGACGCTGCAGGGGCTGGCGGGACTGGCGACCCGCGACAGCGCGCGCGGCACCGACTCGTGGGAGGCGACGAACCTGCACGCCGTGGCGTCGGCGGTGGCGCTGGCAGCCCTGCTGCGCACCGAGACTCGGGGAAGCCATTGGCGCGACGACTACCCGGCGCCGGACGACCGCAGGTGGCGGGTCCGCCAAGTCATCGGCCTGGATGCCGAAGGGCACCTGCGGACCTCGCAGCGAGCGGTGGCAGCCCACGAGTACCAGCGGACCTGATGAGGCAGGAGCAGCGATGACGAGGCGACCGACGGACCCGATCAGCGCACAGCACCGGCGTGCCCTGAGCGAGGCCGGACTGGACGTCGACGATGTCTTGCGGGTGATCACGGTCGCACTGACGGAGGACCTCGGCACCGGGGTGGACATCACCACGGCGTCCACGGTTGCGCTCCATCACCGTTCGACCGTCGATCTGGTGGCGCGGGGCCCGGGCGTGCTTGCAGGGGCGGCCGTTGCGGCGGCGGTGTTCGAGGTCGTGTCCGACGCGGCGTGCTCCGTGTCCCTCCCGCTGCCGGACGGCGCCCCGGTGGCGCCGGGGGACACGGTCCTGACCGTGGACGGGCCCACTCGCGCGATCCTGACCGCCGAGCGGACCGCGCTGAACCTGCTCGGACAGCTGTCCGGAGTCGCGACGGCGACCGGCCAATGGGTGTCCGCCACCGAGGGCACCAGGGCCCGCGTGCGGGACACCCGCAAGACGATCCCCGGTCTGCGCGCCCTGCAGAAGTACGCGGTGCGGTGCGGCGGCGGGGTCAATCACCGGATGGGGCTGTTCGACGAGGCCCTGATCAAGGACAACCACGTGGCGGCGGCGGGGGGCGTCGTCGCGGCGTACGAGGCGGTGCGCGCGAACTGGCCGGATGCGCGCATCGAGGTGGAGGTGGACTCGCTGGATCAGCTGCGCGAGATCCTCGCCGCCGGGGCCGCGCACGTCCTGCTGGACAACTTCACCCCCGATCAGCTGGCGCAGGCCGTGGCCATGTCGGCCGGCCGTGCCGAACTCGAGGCTTCGGGCGGGCTGACGCTGGCATCGGCCCGCGAGGTGGCAGCCACGGGCGTCGACTTCATCGCCGTGGGGGCGTTGACCCATTCCGCCCCGGTGCTCGACATCGGCGCCGATTTCCGCAGCGTCGATGCGACCGGATTCCAGAAGGAGGACTGACATGCTGCTGGTGATCGATGTCGGCAATACCCAGACGGTGCTCGGCGTCTTCTCCGGCCGGGACTTGCTGCAGTCCTGGCGGATCAAGACCGACGCGCGATCGACGGCCGACGAGTTGATGCTGACCTACCGCGGCCTGCTTGCCGACACCCCCCCGATCACCGGTATCGCCTTGTGCTCGACCGTTCCATCGGTGCTGCACGAGATGCGCCGGATGCTGCACCGCTACTACACCTCCACCCCCACCGTCATCGTCGAGCCGGGGACGAAGACCGGCGTCTCGGTCCTGGTGGACAACCCCCGGGAAGTGGGAGCCGACCGGATCGTCAACACCGTTGCGGCGTTCCAGCGGTACGGCGGTCCGTCGATCGTGGTCGACTTCGGAACGTCCACCAACCTCGACGCGATCTCCGCCAGCGGTGCGTTCCTGGGGGGTGCTCTGGCGCCGGGGATCCAGATCTCCATCGACGCCCTGGCGGCTCGGGCCGCGCAGCTACGGAAGGTCGAACTCGTGCCGCCGCGGTCACCGATCGGCAAGAACACGGTCGAGGCGCTGCAGGCGGGAGCCCTATACGGGTTCGCCGGGCAGGTGGACAACCTGGTCCGTCGGATCGCCGAGGAGCTCGGCGA
This sequence comes from uncultured Actinomycetes bacterium, assembly GCA_964510455.1. Classification (GTDB taxonomy): domain Bacteria; phylum Actinomycetota; class Actinomycetes; order S36-B12; genus CAVXYG01. The sequence goes on along the minus strand of CAZECO010000018.1, from coordinate 2,246 downwards.
GGTCAAGGCGGTGATCGCCACCGGGGGGCTGGCGGGCGTCGTGATCGCCGAGTCGCAGACAATCACCCACAAGGATCCCCACCTGACCCTGTACGGGCTGCAGATCCTGTTCGAACGCAACCAGTAGCAGGAGCGCCGTTGCCGCGCAGCGTCCCGGCAGTTGTGGATCGGTACCCTTGACCGGTGACCACACCGCCGCTCGACCCGACATCCGCGCGCATTCCGGAGCAGGTCAGGGTCCGGCTCGCGAAGCGGGAGCGCCTGCTGGAGGGCGGCGGGGCATACGCCGTGAGCCTCCCGATCACCGACACGATTCCGGCGGTACGCAACCGGTATCCGGACCTGCCGCCCGGGCACCTGACCGGCGACATCGTGGGAGTCGCGGGGCGAGTGATGTTCCTGCGGAACACGGGCAAGCTGTGTTTCGCCACGCTGCGGGCCGGCGATGGCACCGCGCTGCAGGCGATGCTGAGCCTGGACCGGGTCGGGGCGGATGCGCTGGAGGACTTCAAGACGCTGGTGGACATCGGCGACCATCTGTTCATCTCGGGGGAGGTCGGGACATCGCGGCGCGGGGAGCTGAGCGTGTTCGCCGACTCCTGGCAGATGGCCGCCAAGGCGCTGCGACCGCTGCCTGTGGCCCACAAGGAGCTCGCCGAGGACACCAGGGTGCGTCAGCGCTATGTGGATCTGATCATGCGTCCGGAGGCGCAGCAGACCGCCCGGCAGCGGATCGCGGCCGTCGCGAGCCTGCGCCGCTCGCTGGTGGGCCGCGGCTACCTCGAGGTGGAGACCCCGGTGCTGCAGACCATGCACGGCGGCGCCGCGGCCCGGCCGTTCGTCACCCACATGAACGCATTCGACATCGAGTTGTACCTGCGGATAGCGCCCGAGCTCTTCCTGAAGCGGTGTGTTGTCGGCGGCATCGATCGCGTGTTTGATCTGAATCGCAACTTCCGCAATGAGGGGGCAGACAGCACACATTCGCCGGAGTTCTCGATGCTCGAATTCTATCAGGCCTATAGCGATTACCGGGATATGGCAGCCCTCACTCGGGAACTCATCCAAGAAGCGGCGCTGGCCGTACACGGCACCCTCGAGGTCACGCATTTCGATGGCTCGCGACATGATCTGTCCGGAATGTGGAATGAGGTCGACCTCTATTCGTCGCTGTCCGAAGCGATCGCCGAGTCCATCACCCCAGACACCCCGATCAGCCGGCTGAGCGGGCTCTGCCGCGACGCCGGAATCGAGCCCGACGGCGGTTGGCTCGCCGGCCGCTATGCGGAAGCCCTGTTCGAGCACCATGTCGTGAGAACGTTCACCGGGCCGACCTTCGTCTTCGACTACCCCGTCGACACCTCTCCGCTGGTGCGCTCCCATCGGTCCAAGCCGGGCCTGGTGGAGAAGTGGGACCTCTACATCAACGGCTACGAGCAGGGCACCGGCTACTCGGAACTGGTGGACCCGGTGATCCAGCGGGAGCGGCTCGTCGAGCAGTCGCTGCTGAGAGCCGCCGGCGATGTCGAAGCGATGCAGGTCGATGAGGACTTCCTGCGCGCATTGGAGTACGGGATGCCGCCGTGCGGGGGTGTCGGCGTCGGGGTCGACCGACTGATGATGACGCTGACCGGCCTCGGGATTCGGGAGACCATCCTCTTCCCGCTGGTCCGGCCCATGCGTGAGCATCGGTACGCCGACGATGACTGAACTCGGTGTGGTGATCCGGCCCGCCCGCACTTCGGACGTCGCCATCATCCGCGACCTGGTCGATACCTACGCGCCCGACCGGCGGTTGCTCGGGAAGGCGACGGTGACGCTGTACGAGGACATCCAAGAATTCGTCGTGGCGACCCGCGGCGGCGACGTCGTGGGCTGCGGAGCCCTGCACGTGATGTGGAGCGACCTCGGCGAAGTGCGGACCGTGGCGGTCCGACCGTCGATGCTGCGCAACGGCATCGGCCGGGCGCTGGTGCAGGCGCTGATCGACCGGGCGGGCGAGCTCGGGGTGGAGCGGGTGTTCTGCCTCACCTTCGAGGTCGATTTCTTCGCGCGGCTCGGTTTCGCTCCGATATCAGGCACGCCGGTGAGTTCGGCGGTGTTCACTGAATTGTTGCAGAGTGAGGACGAGGGTGTTGCAGAGTTCCTAGACCTCGAGCGTGTGAAGCCAAACACACTCGGCAATACGCGCATGCTGCTGCGATTGCAGGGCAATGACGTACGATAGGACGGCACCGTCCGAGGGG
>CAZECO010000017.1:17155-29053 GCA_964510455.1 uncultured Actinomycetes bacterium | reverse complement strand
TCCACCCAGCGCGACACCTCGCGGTAGTGCCGGTCGGGCACCAGCAGGGACAGGCCGAAGCTGCGCAGCAGGCGCTCGGCCGCCGGCTCCCACGCCGGATCCGTGACCCGCACCAGCTCGCCGACGAACGGCAGGTCCGCCGGGCGGATCCCCAGCGACTGGCACAGCCCGTCGCGGATCACGACCATGCCCTGGTCGATGTTGCTGTCCCGGTTCGCCAGCCCGGCCAGCTCGCCGTCCAGTGCCGACAGCCGCTCGCGCTGGTCGCGCAGCTGGACGGCCAGTTCCGTCAGCTCATTGCCGATCTCGGCGCGGCGGTCGTTGGTCGCGGCCAGCAGGTCCTCCAGCTCGATCAGCTGCGCCAGCAGGGCGTCCTCGCTGTCCGCCGGATGCAGGTCCAGGGCCGAGGACAGCCGCGCATAGTCGTCGGCGGTCCTGCGCTTCTTGTCCCGCCTGGCCTTCGCGTCGGCGACGGCCTGCTCCAGTTGCCCCAGCCGGTCCCCGCCGTTGCGGCTGATCGCGTTGCGCAGATCGAGCTCGGCACCCTGGGCGGCCGCATGGTCCGCGCCAGTGGCCTCCCGGCGCGCCCGCAGCCGCTCCAACTCCCCGGCCAGCCGCTCGATCCGATCCGCCAGCAGCGCGGACTTCCGCACCGCGAAGTATGCGTGCAGGCCGTCCCGCAGCAGCCGGGACTCGCGCGCCCGCACCGACACCGTGTCGTGCTCGTCGAGGTCGGCCACCAGCGGGGTGAGCGCTGCCACCTGCCGCTTGGCGTTCAGCACGGCGTCGTGCGCCCGCGTGAGGTCCTCGTAGTGGCTGATCAGCGCGTCGATCTTCGCGCCCACGTCCGACGGTTCGAGCATGTGGGTGCGCACGAAGTCCGTGAGGTTCCCGACCGACTTCATGGACACGGTCTGGTGGAACAGCTCCAGCGCCTGCTTGTGCTCGATGCCGAAGCGGCGCCGGAACTCCGCCGCGTAGCGGGAGTAGCTGTCCTCGACGACGGCGCCACCGCTGCGCAGCCGGCGGCGCAGCCCCGCGATGTCGCTGCCGAAATCCGCGAAATCGGTGCCGATCGACAGCGCGCGGTCGGCGACCACGAACGTCTTCCCGGGCTGGCCGGAGCCGTCCTTGAACGCGAACACCTGCGCCAGCGTCACCGTCTGCCCCAGCGGCTCGTTGCTGAACACCGCCAGCAGCACCGAGTAGTGCGAGACCGTGCGCAGCGCCACGGGCTTGGCCTTCTCGCCGGTCTCCGCCCGCTCCGCCTTGTAGTGCCCCAGCACGTAGGACCCCAGCGTGCGCTCCTTGAGCTCGGCGCCGGCGGCCTTGTTGTACGAGATGCGGCCGGGCGGGACAAGCAGCGTGGTGATCCCGTCCACCAGCGTCGACTTGCCGGAGCCGATGTCGCCGGTGAGCAGCCCGTTGCGCCCGTCCAGCGCCACCGACCAGACCCGGCCGTCGAAGGTTCCCCAGTTGAAGACCTCGAACCGCTGCAGCCGGAAGCCGATCAGCGCGTCGTCGAACAGGTCGAGCTCCAGGCCGTCGCTCATGCCCGCTCCTCCGCACCGATCTGCAGGTAGTTGCGCAGCCGCTCGTCGAAGTCCGCCAGCCACTGGGCGTCGACGAAGGCTTTCAGGATGCGGCGCACCTCGTAGGTGTGCGGCTGGTCGCGCAGGGTGCGCACGAAGCCGAGGTCGGCGATCTTGCGCAGATCCGTCTCGACCTCGTCGGCCAGCCGCGCCTCGTTGCTGCGGCTGGGGTGATAGGTCCGGACCAGTTCCACGGCCTCGTCGCGGGTGAGGATGAGCCGGGTGTCCTCGCCCTGGGCGTCGAGCTCCATCAGCCGGCGCCGCAGCAGCGCCAGCATCAGGCTGACCCGGTAGGACAGCTGGCGGCGCTGGACCAGCCGCGGCCGATCAGGCTCGTCCTCGCCAGGTTCGACCGGGACGACGAACGCGTACCCCTCCGCCTCGTCGACCCGCACGTCGAGGCCGAGCGGCGCCAGGTGGTCGCGCACCTGCGGGCCGATGGTCAGCAGCGCCTCCCAGGCGGTCGGGTGGGCGTCGGCGTAGACGATGCCCTTCAGCAGCGGGACGCAGGCATCGGCGAGCGCGGGTTCAGCCATCGGACTCCTCGGTGAACACGACCAGCGGCAGATCGGCGCGGGTGTCGTCCCACGCGATGGATTGCCGCTGGTCGTCGTCGAACACGGCGCGATCAGCGTCGGCCAGCGCCAGGTAGCCGACGACCTCGGCCAGGCCCTGGGTGACGGGATGCTGCCGGACCACCTCGGCGAGGCTGGCCTGGCCGGTGCCGGCCATCGTGCGCGCGATCTGCACCCGCAGCCGCTCGGTGTCGACGGTGAACTGTGTGAACAGCGCGTCGGCGTCGAACGCTTCGTCGCCTTCGGTCACCGGGCCGGTCACCAGCGTGATGGCGCGGGCTGGCTCATACATCCGCCGCGACATCGGCAGCGAGACCGACGCCTTCAGGTCGTCGAGCTCGGCGACCTGCCCGGTGGGTTGCCCGTCCCGCAGTGCCAGGGCGGACGCCTCGATCGACCGGGTGAGTTCGGCGATCCGGCGGTTCTCCAGGTACGCCCGGTCGTCCAGGAAGCGCCCCAACTGCTCCGACAGCCGGGCCACCGTCGCCTGGACCGCGTCGGCCGCCTTGAGCCAGTCGTGCACGACGAACCGCAGCCGCGGGTCCGGCCCGCCCAGCGCCGGCATCGCCATCACCTCCTGCAGCATCAGCCCGAAGGCCTCCTGGCGGTCGCCGGACATCAGGAAGTCCCAGAACGCCTGGAAGCTGGTCCCCTGATCGGAGGCGGTGATGGCGTCGTGCTCGCCGAAGACGTCATCGAGCAGCGCGCCCCGAGCACCGTCCCAGGAGGCGATCTGCTCCCGGACGCCGCGGTCGAGCAGCCGGAAGTTCTCCTCGACCTCGCGGAAGTCGCTGAGCAGGTCCCGTGCCGTGGCGCTGAACTGCTGGAACCGGTCCCGCACCGCGGTGTCGTCGAGGACCTGCACCTCGCCGCGCTGCACCCGGTCGATCTCGGCGTCGATCTCTTCGCGCCGCTTCCGCAGCGCCGCCAGGCGCTGCTCGGGATCCTCCTGGGTTCCCTCGACGATCTGCTGCAGCAGGACGAACAGCGTCATCAGCCGGGATTCGGTGCCGACGAACGCCCGCTGGGTCAGCGAGTCCAGCCAGGCCAGCGCCTTCTCCGCCGACGGCGTCAGGTCGTAGCTCGGGGTGTCGGAGCCGGCGGGGTAGAACTTGCGCAGCCAGCCGCGCTCGGCGTCGGCCCAGTCGGTGACGTACTGCTTCGCGCTGCGCGGGTACGCCGCGGGGTCGGCGAGCCGCAGTCCGAACAGCGCATCGTCGACGGACTCCAGCAGCGCGTCCTCGGTGACGGTCCGGGCGCTGCCGGCGACGAAGACCGAGTGCAGGGTGCTGGCGATGAACGCCGCCGAGTCGGCGCGCAGCAGGCGCCACGCGGGGTGGCGCTGCCGCAGCGACTCCAGGTCGTCGTGGTCCATACCACCCCCCGAGGCTCAGCGTGCGACCACGGTACGCGACACCTGCGGCACGGCCACCATGCGGTCGTTCGGCGGGTGCTGCGGCGCCGAGCGGGCGCGCCGCCTGCGGCAGGTGGCACAGTCGGAGCAGCCACCGATGAGAGGACACCATGAGCACGTTGTTGATGACCGGCTTCCCAGGGTTCCTCGGATCGGCGCTCCTGCCGAGGCTGCTGGCCAGGCGCGAGGGTGCAACGGCGGTCTGCCTGGTGCAGGCCCACCACCTGGACGAGGCGAGGGCCAAGCTGTCCGAGCTCGCGGCAGCGCACCCCCACATCGCCGACCGGGTCGAGCTCGTCGTGGGCGACATCGCGGTACCGGGGCTCGGCATCGCCGCGTCGCAGGCGCAGGCGATGGACGAGGTGACCGAGGTGTGGCACCTCGCGGCCGTCTACGACCTCAGCGTCGCGGAGGAGTTGGCCGAGCGGGTCAACGTCGACGGCACCGCGCACGTCCTGGACTTTTGCAGGTCCCGGCCCGACCTGCAGCGCCTGCAGTACGTCAGCACCTGCTACGTCAGCGGCCGCTACGACGGGCGGTTCAAGGAGGACGACCTCGAGGTCGGCCAGCCGTTCCAGAACCACTACGAGCGGACCAAGTTCGAGGCGGAGAAGCTGGTGCGGGCGGCGATGGCCGACGGGCTGCCCGCGACGATCTACCGGCCGGGCATCGTCGTCGGCGACTCCACCACCGGTGAGACGCAGAAGTACGACGGGCCCTACGTCGTCATGACGTACATGCGCCGGCAGCCGAAAGTGGCGTTCCTGCCGGAGCTCGACCGCAGCGTGATGGCATCGATGGTCCCGCGCGACTTCGTCGTGGCCGCGATGGACGAGCTGTCGGTGCTGCCCGAGTCCCTCGGCAAGACCTACGCGCTCACCGACCCGAATCCCCCCAACATCAGGGAGGCGGCCGAGATCATGGCCGGGCTGCTGGGGCGCCGCCCGATCTGGCTGCCGATCCCGGTGTCCGCGCTGCACGGCATGCTGGAGACGGTGCCGGGCATGGAGCACCTCACCGGCCTGCCCGCCGAGTCGCTGGACTACTTCACCTTCCCGACGACGTATGACACCGCCAACATGCAGGCGGACCTGGCCGGAACCGGCGTGGCGTGCCCGCCCTTCGCCAGCTACGCCGACAAGCTGCTGACGTTCATGCTGGCGCACCCGGAGTTCGGCAACGAGCCGATGATCTGAGGCGGGTCAACGGGGGGTCCGGCAGGATGTGACGTCCATCGGCTGGGTGCGACTCACAGGTAGCGCCTGATCTCCGCCACCACGGCGGCGGCCGGCCCGCCGTCGGGGGCCGCCGCCGGCGCGTCCACGATCTCCACCGCCCCGCCCAAGGCTGCCAGGACCGCCAGCAGCCGGCTGATCTCCTCGTGCGGCGCGCCCAGCTTCTCCAGCCGGGCGACGTACTTGCGGGAGACGCCGGCGCGGGCCGCAACCTCAGCCTGGGTCAGGCCGGAGGCCTCACGGAGCCGGCCGACCTGCGCTGCCAAGTCATAGGGGGTGTTGATGGGACGGGGCATGGATGTAACGCTACGGGGACATTTCCCCGTGTCCCTGCACAGGGACATGTCCGCCGACCGGTCACGCCTCTGGCGGCGCAGCCGGGTCCTCGGGCTCCGCGGCTGCCTCCGCAGCCGCCTCCGCGGGGCTCGTTGGGTGGTAGGCGCCCAGCGGCCGGCATACGTCAATTTGCCATTCGGGCAGCACCGGCGGGAGCGCGAACGGGCCGGGCCCGCCGATGACTGCGCGGATGTCATCCAGGCTGTCCCGCACGCAGCGCAAGCAATCCAGCACCCGCCCCGGCGGCACCCCGTCGTCCAGATCCAGTTCGCATTCCAGGATCTCGAGTGCCTCGCGGGTCTCGCCCAGCCGATCCTTCAACTGGGCGACGGCGTCGGTGTCCAGGCTGCCGCCGGCGTAGGCAGCGGCCAGCGCCCCGTCGCCCGCCGCGCCCGCCGCCGACGCCACCGCGTCGCGGACGATGTTGGCCAGTGCGCTGGTGTCGGCCGCCGCTCGGCCCGCCGTGAGGTGCCCGGTCGTGCCCTCCAGCCGCCGCAGAGCGCGGCTCAGCCGAATCTTGGCGATGGGATGCATGTTCACAGGCCGAACCTAACGGCCGGGTCCGGCACACGGCCTCCCGCTGATACCCGCTCGCGCGTCTGCGAAGGTGACATTCGGCGCCGCAACTGTGAGGATCGAGGTACGACCTCCTGGACGCTCCGGTCGTCGTGGTGGGCGGAACTGAAGCAGTCGCGACGGCAGGGGACGGTCCGACCCGACTGTGAGAGGGCCCATGACAACCCCGGCATTGATCGTCAACGTCAGCCTCACCAGCGCGCAGCGCGACTACGACCAGCGCGTCACCTTCCTCGGCCGGGACTTCCGCATCGTGCGGGTGGGATCGGGCGGCAGCATCCGGGGGGCCGTCGACAGCGTGCGCCATTGGTCGCAGCAGGCCGATGCGATCGCCGTCACCGGAGTGCGGGATGCCCGCACCACCGGCGTCCTCGACGGCGAGGGTCAGGCGCTGCGCGAGATCATCGCCAGCACCTCGGCGGTGCCCGTGACGAACGGCCACCGCCTGCGCGACGTCCTGCAGGAGTGGACGATCCGCCATGTCGCCGCCGAGATGCCCGGGTTCTTCTCCAACGCGCGGGTGGTCGTCCTGGGCGGGCGCAACCACTACCGCACGGCCAAGGTGCTCGCCGAGAGCACCCACAACCTGCGTTTCGCCGACCCCGCGCTGCAGTTCGGCCTGCCGGCCATGCCGACGACGTTCGCCGGCCTGGACCGGTTCGCCGCGGCGTCCGGGTGGGTGCTCAAGCACGCGCCGCAGCAGGTCCTGTCGGTGGCGACGGCCCCCGGCAAGCGCCTCAACGAGTCGATGGTCCGGCGGTCGCTGCAGGACTGCGACATCCTCGTCGCCACCTTCGACGAGCTGGCGGCCTTCGACCTGGACGACCTCAAAGGCAAGACGATCATCTCCTCCGGCATCGACGACCGGCGACTGGCGGATCTGCGGGACCGCGGGGTCGACATGGTGCTGGACGACGTGCCGCAGCCGTTCGACTTCACGGTCAACGCAGCGGTGCTGGAGGCGCTCATGCTGGTGGCGGGGGAGGCCGAGGAGTCCCGGCTCACCGACGACGACCTGCTCGACATGATCACCTCCACGGAACTGCAGCCGCGGGTGCTGTACCCGAGCGGGTACAAGCGGCGCAGCCGGTTCGCCTTCGTCATCCACCCGCTGTCGCAGGAGTACTTCCGCAAGGTCGGGCCGATCGATGCGATGACCAAGCACGCGCCCGGCGCGGTGATGGACACGATTGAGAAGGCGATGGCGCACATCCCGCCGGTGGTCTACACGCCGGTCACCGGGATCACCTCGCCGACCGGTGCCGAGGCGGAGGGGTGGCTCATCACGGTCGGGGGGACGCCGAAGGAGCTGCTGCGCCACGACCCGGAGTTCACGTACAAGCGGCTGCTGGCGGCGGCGGACATGGCGCAGAAGATGGGCGCCCAGATCATGGGCCTCGGCGCGTTCACCAAGGTGGTCGGGGACGCCGGTGTGACGGTGGCCAAGCGGGCGTCCCTGCCGATCACCACCGGCAACTCCTACAGCGCCTCCGGGGCGCTCTGGGCCGCGCACGACGCGGTCCGCCGGCTCGGCATCGCGGAAGTCGACGCCAAGGGCCGGCTGAAGGGCAAGGCCATGGTGGTCGGGGCGACCGGCGCCATCGGATCGGTGTGCGCGCGGCTGTTGGCGATGGCCTGCGACGAGCTGTGGCTGGTCTCGATCGAGCCGGCGAAGCTGCTGGCGCTGAAGGCGGACATCGAGCGGGACAACCCGCGCGCGGCGATCTTCGTCGCGGCCAGCGCGGACGATCACATCGCCGATATGGACGTCATCGTCACGGCGACGTCCGGCGCGGGCAAGAAGGTGCTGGACATCATGCGGGTGAAGCCGGGCGCGGTCATCACCGACGTGGCGCGGCCGTTGGACCTCTCGGCGGAGGACGTGGCCAAGCGGCCGGATGTGCTGGTCATCGAGTCCGGCGAGATCGAACTGCCCGGCGAGTTGCACATGAAGGACATCGGGCTGCCGCCGAACGTGGTGTTCGCCTGCATGGCGGAGACCATCGTGCTGGCGCTGGAGGGCCGGTTCGAGACGTTCACGATCGGGCGCAACATCGAGTGGGAGAGGGTCAAGGAGATCTATCAGCTCGGGTTGAAGCACGGCATGAAACTGGCGTCGATCAGCGGCGTGAACGGCGTGTTCAGCGACGAGGATCTGACGCGGATCCGGGAGTTGGCGCTGGCGAGGCGGGCAGAGCTGGCGGCCGCCGGCGCGTAGGCCTGGATGTCGTACATCTGATCGACTGAGTGTCGGACCTCTCCGATTCCCTTGGCCGTGGCGCACCAGCGCCCCGGAAGCCAAGGGGGAGACGATGCACTCGACCAATCTGGCGTTCGCGGATGCACCACGGCCGCCGATCCGACCAGCGGCCGGCCGCACCCGCCTGCGCCTGGTCCCGACGGCCGCGCCCGACGACCGGGTCGGCAGCGCGCTGTCCGACTATCTGGCGGCGATCGGGTCCCACCGGCTCCTCACCGCCGCGCAGGAGATCGATCTCGCGAAGCAGATCGAGGCGGGGCTGTTCGCCGGCGAGCGCATGCAGACGACGCCCCCGGGGCCGGATCACGATGATCTGCGGCAGCTGGTCGGGCAGGGCAGGGCGGCGAGGGACCGGCTCATCACCGCCAACCTGCGGCTCGTGGTCGCGATCGCCAAGCCGTACGCACACCGGGGCCTCGAACTGCACGACCTGATCGCGGAGGGCAACCTCGGGCTGCTGCGCGCCGTCGAGGGCTTCGACTACACCCTCGGCTACAAGTTCTCCACCTATGCCGTGGCGTGGATCCGGCAGGCCATCGCCCGGGCGATCCACGACAAGGGGCGCACGATCCGGCTTCCCAATCATGTGGGGGAGCAGGTGGACAGGCTGCGGGCGGCCGCCTGGCGGCTGGAGCGGGAGCTGGGCCGCGACCCCTCGGCGGCTGAACTGGCCGACGACATGGGGATCACGGCCGCTGAGGCGGCCGCCCTGCAGCGGACCTCGGAGCCGGTAGCCAGCCTGGACGTCCTGGTTCGCGTGGACGACGAAGCGGAGCGCCGGCCCCTGAGCTGCGTACTGATCGATCCGGACGACGCCTCAGTAGAGGACGTCGCCACCGACCGCCTCCTGCCGGGGTACCTCGACGTCGTCCTGGACACGCTCAGCGAGCGCGAAGCAGGCATCATCAGGATGCGGTTCGGCCTCGATGGCGCAGCCGCACCCATGACGCTGGCGGCGATCGGCGCCGTCTACGGCCTCAGCCGGGAGCGCATCCGGCAGATCGAGCGGCGCACGCTGGCCAAGCTGGCGCACCCGAGCAGGTCCGGCCTGCTGCAGGGCTACACCGACTCCTGACGTTCAGATCCCCTGCCAGTCGGGCTTGCCCCGGTAGGTCTCGACGTAGTAGTTCGTGAACCGCAGCTGGCTGGCCGCGTCCTCATCGACCACCACGGTGGCGTGCGGGTGCAGCTGCAGCACCGAGGCGGGCCACCGTGCGGACACCGCACCCTCGACGCACTCGGCCACCGCCTGCGACTTGCCCTTCCCGAAGCCGAGCATGATCGCGTGGCGGCTCTCCAGGATGGTCCCCAGGCCCTGCGTCAGGCAATGCACCGGCACTGCGTCGATATCGCCGTCGAAGAACCGGGCGTTGTCCTGGCGCGTCTTCGGGGTCAGGGTCTTCAGCCGGGTGCGGGAGGTCAGCGACGACATCGGCATGTTGAACGCCAGGTGGCCGTCGCTGCCGATGCCGAGGATCTGGATATCGATGCCCCCGGCGTCCTTGATCGCCTGCTCATAGCTCCGGGCAGCCTCGTTCAGGTCCTGGGCCAACCCGTCGGGCCCGTGCACCGCGCCGGGCGCGAAGTCGACCTGTCCGGTGAATTCGCGCTCGATGAACGTCCGGTACAGCTCGGGGTGGCCCGCGGGCAGGCCGACGTACTCGTCGAGGTTGAACGAGACCGCACGGGCGAAGCTCAGCCCCTCCTCCTTGTGCCGGCGGATCAGCTCCTGGTACACCCCCAGGGGCGTCGAGCCGGTGGCCAGGCCGAGGACGGCATCCGGCTTCGCTGTGAGCAGCCTGGTGTAGGCGTCCGCCACGATCGGGGCCGCCTCCTGAGCAGAGCCGACGATAACTACTTCCACTGCATCCTCCAGATGGTCGGTGACTCGATCACGACAGCTCCACGGGTTCCCCGCCGGCCCAGACCGCGGTCAGCCGCAAGTCGTCGTCCAGGTGGCAGAGGTCGGCGCGCAGGCCCTGCGCCAGCCGCCCCCGGTCGTGGGTGCCGAGCATCCCCGCCGGGGTCGAGGTGACGGCTGCGAGGGCGTCGGCCAGCGAGAACCCGGCCTGTTGCACGGCGAACGCCACCGCCTTGTCGAGCGTGAGCGTCGAGCCGGCGATCGCTCCCCCCTCGACCAGCCGCGCCACGCCGTCGGTGACCAGCACCTCGAGGTCGCCCAACAGGTAGCTGCCGTCCTCGCCCCCGGCGGCACTCATCGCGTCGGTCACGAAGACCACCCGCCCCTGGGAGGCGCGCGCTGCGAACGCGGCGGCCGCGGGATGCAGGTGGACGCCGTCGAGCACCAGCTCATTCGTCACCCGCGGGTCCTCGGTGAGGGCCACGATCGGGCCGGGCTCGCGGTGATGCACGGCCCGCATCGCGTTGAACAGGTGCGTGGAGCAGGTGGCGCCGGCGTCGATCGCCTCCCGGACCCGGTCGTAGGGCGCGTTGGTGTGGCCGATGGCCGCGATCGCGCCCGCGTCGGCGAACCGGCGCACCGCGTCGATGCCGTGCGGATGCTCCGGCGCCAGGGTGACCATCCGGATCGTGCCCCGCCCGATGCGGAGCAGCTCGTCCACCTCGGAGGGATCGGGGTCGCGCAACGTGGCCAGATCGTGGGCGCCCTTGAACTCCGGCGCGATCCACGGGCCCTCCAGGTGGGTGCCGGCGATCAGGCCGTCCTGCGCCAGCTCCGCCAGTACGGCGACGTCATGGGCCAGGGACTGGGGATGCCCCGAGACCAGGCTGGCGACGATGGTGGTGGTCCCGTATCGGCGATGGGTGGCGGCGAATCGGGCCACCGCCTCCGGGTCGGCTCCCACGACCGTGGCCCCGCCGCCGCCGTGGTTGTGGATGTCGATGAAGCCCGGTGCCAGGTATCCGCCGTCCAGGTGCACGTCGGCGGGCCGCGGCGGGTCGCCGGTCCCCAGGGACCGGATGTCGGCGCCATCCACCTCGACCCACCCGTCGGCCGCGATGCCGTCGGGCAGGACCAGGGACGCTCCAGCGATGATCCGGCTCACGACCCTGATCCTCGCGTCTTCCGGTCGCGGGATGCATGCTGACGGTGAGTTGGCTCAGCCCAGGAGCAGGCGCTGCCGTCCCTGCCATGAATCGCCGGCGGACAGCGCGACCGGGATGACGGCCGCCGGCTCGATGCACACGAACCCCGCCTCGCCGCCGACCGCCACGTCGGGCAGACCGTGATCCGGGCCGGGGTTCCACACCACCATGTGCGGGAACCCCGCGGCGGTGACCGACACCGGCCCCAGCACCGCGTCGTGCAGCACCACCGGCCCCGGCACGGCGTCGATGACGATGTCCTTGGTGTCCAGGGCCCGCATCGGGTCGGGAGGTGCCGCGGTGAACTGCGGCGCCGCCGTCGAGGCGCCGTCCCAGGCGCGGCACCCCGCCAGCCCGGTGATCGACGCCTGCGGATCGGCGACCGCGAAGTAGGTGTGCAGGCCGGTGGTGAACCGGAACGGGTCGCTGCCGGTATTGGTCACCGTGAGCGCCATGTCGAGGTCCTGCGACGAGGCGGCAACCTCCAGCCGCAGGTGGAACCGATGGGGCCATCGGGCGCGGGTGGCGCCGGTGTCGGTGAGCTCGAAGGCCAGCGCGGCACCGTCGCCGCCGGGCGGCTCGACCTGTCGCCAGTCGCACGTGCGGGCGAACCCGTGCTTGACCAGGTCGCCGAACAGCCCGAACTGGGGGAAGAGCACCGGCACCCCGCCGCGCACCGCGGCCTGCGACCCGCAGCCGGACAGCGGCGACATCCACAGCCGCTCGACGCCGCCGGCGGTCCAGGTGAGCAGGTGGCCGCCCCTCAGACAGGCGGTGATCTCCACGCCGTCGGCCTGCGCCGACGCGGTGTGCTGGTGAGCATCCATGGTGAGGAAACCTACGC
>CAZECO010000017.1:0-17055 GCA_964510455.1 uncultured Actinomycetes bacterium | reverse complement strand
TCGGCCTGCGCCGACGCGGTGTGCTGGTGAGCATCCATGGTGAGGAAACCTACGCTGACCGCCCGACCGGATGCGTGGTGTGGCCCCGCGGACCGCGCAGGATCAGGTGGCTCCCTCGACTCTGGCGCGGGCTGTCTTGAACACTCTGGTCCTCTTGAAGGGCATGTAGTAGCGGCCCTCCAGCGTCTCCTGGTCCTCGCGCCACGACGCGGGGGGTTCGCGCCCGATCGCGGCGGCGTAACGACCCGGCCAGGCGAGGACGCCGGCCACGCCGCGGGCGCCGTTGGGGATGTTGACGGCCTGCGCGATCTGGTCGCCGGTGTACTCCTGGTCGGGGTTGTCCATCAGCAGGGCGAACATCGCGCGAGCCGCTGGGGAGTACTTCCTCCAGAGCTCCTCGGCATCAGCGACGTCCTGGTCGGTGTCGCCCCAGGGAACGATCCGCGGCGACCCGGGAGCCTCCTGCGAGTTCTGGGGGATGCTCAGGGAACCGGCGAGCCAGAGGCCGAAGATTTGGTGGAACTCAGCGGTCCGCTCATCAGGAACCGGGACCGTGATGTCGGCATGACTCCTCCATCGGGTAGGTGCAGGAACCAGTCAGGTCCCTCACGAGCACCCTAGGGCCGGCTGGCGCGCCGCTCCTGCTGGCGCCGGTCACGACGCAGCCGCCACCGCACGCGATCCGGTCCCCCGCAGCATCAGCGCCCCGGCCGCGACGACAACCGCCCCGAGCACCGCCACCACCAGCGGCAGCTGGGTCGGAATGCCCAGGTGCACGGTGATGCCGAGGATGCGCGACAGCCCCCAGGGCAGCAGCGCCATCTGGTCGTTCCAGACCGTGAGCGCATCCTCCAGACCCATGGCCGCGACGACCGCCCCGAAGACCGCCAGCGGTGTCCCGGCGGCGATCATCACCCGCCCGAGGGCGCCCCGCCACGCGATGCCGTACCGGTGCCGCAGCAGCCCCGCGGCCACCGCAAGCACCCACAGGAACGCGGCGAACGCGATGGTGATGTAGATGAATCGCCGGGTGGGGTCGGTCCAGAAGTTGAACCAGTAGCGTCCCGGGCCGCGGCTGATCAGGGCGATGAGCAGGATCAGCGTCCGCAGCAGCACCGCGCCGCCCACGCCCGCCCACAGCCAGAACCGGTCCATCCCCCGGGTGAGCCATGCGAGCACGAGCAGGAACAGCGCCCAGGATCCGAGCACGAGCACCAGGTGCGCGGGTGCGGCGAACCACGTGTAGACGTACCGGCTGGCGATGACGAACGCCGCCGGGATGAGCCACACCAGGACGCGGTCGACCCGTCCGGGCGACAACTCCATGTCCGCCAACCGCCACGGCCGGGTCGCGCCGATCCACAACGCCCGCAGCGCGGTGCTGCGACCGAGGGCCCCCAGGCCCACGACCACCACCACCAGCGCCGCCAGCAGCAGGCGCGCCAGCCACCCCATCGGGGCGTCGGCGGCGGCGCGATCGGTGCCGATGTCGGCGGCGGTGAAGTTGTACGCGGGCAGGGCCAGGTCGTCCCCATACGCCGCCTCGTGCGCGGCGCGGGCGTCGACGTACGCCTGTTCTGCGCTGCTGTCGGAGTCCCCGCCGGCCAGCCAGGCACGGTGCTGCAGCATCAGCTCCCGGTAGGCGGCCAGCGTCGTGAACAGGCTCACCTGATAGTCCAGCGACGCGAGGAACTGCTCGCGCATCGAGGGGTCGGTCCAGGTGGTCGCATCCGTGGCGTCGACGATCCGCCGCATCTCGCGGGCGGCGGCCAGCGCCTCCTCGCCCTGGCCGATCGCCGTGGGGAGGTCGTCGGCGGCGACGTCGTAGATGGTGCTCCAGGACGCCGAGTCGCCGGTGAGGATGTCCCACTCGAAGATCCACATCATGGACGGCAGTTCCAGGCCCAGCCCCTTGACCTCGTTGGCGGCGAACGGGCTGATGTACAGGCCCTTGGTGATCGCCTCGCGGGACAGCGCCATCGCCTCGCCGATCGCCGCGACCGTCCGCGGGTCCTGCGAGAAGTACTGGGTCGCCCAGTCGGCGGTCACCTGCGCCGGATCGACGTCGGGATCCTGTGCCAGCCGCGCGGTGGCGTAGGTGTTGAGGTGGAACAGCTGCCAGAAGCCCTGCCGCAGGTAGAGGGTGTACGGCCCGGCCCGCAGCGGTCCGCCGTCCTGCGTCCAGTTCCACACGCCCTCGATGTTGGGGTTGGCGGCCAGGAACTGCTGCAGCGCCTGCTGGTGCAGCGGCCCGAGGTCGTTGGGCAGCGACCCGAAGCCCTCGTACTCGCGGCGGCCCTGGAACTCCACGATCCGGCGGTGCTCACCTGACGCCAGCGTCGGGTTGTTCGCCAGATAGCTGTAGAAGTCCCCGGCGGTGAACTTCGTGGACACGATCAGGTTCTCCGCGTCCACCGGACCGAGGACCTCGGCGTAGGTGTCCGGGTTGGTGTGCAGGTCGCCCACCGCGCCGACACCCACGGTCCAGGTGCGGAAGATGATCTCCCGCTGCGTCCGGGCGGCGGCGCCGAGGAACGCGTCGAGCATCGTCTGCACCGCCCGCGGCGTCTTGACCGCGATCTGCGAG
Source organism: uncultured Actinomycetes bacterium (assembly GCA_964510455.1). GTDB lineage: Bacteria > Actinomycetota > Actinomycetes > S36-B12 > CAVXYG01. Next base: position 14,468 of record CAZECO010000017.1, on the reverse strand, counting down.
GTGAACTCCCAGTTCGGCAGCTTGTAGACGTCGCCGCCCTCGCCGATGCGGATGAGCAGGCCGGAGGCGAACGGCATGGCGCGGAACAGCTCGGCCATCGCGGACTGGTACACCGTCCAGAACTGCGGGTCCTCGACGGCCAGGCCGCCGTAGGTGCGCTCGAGGTACTCCTGCAGGGGCGGGGACAGCGCCAGCATGTCGGTGGCGAAGTAGACCGACATCCCCATGTCGGCGGCGTACCGCCACACCGGTTCGAACGCGAGGACCATCGCCTGCGCCCGTGCGACGCGCTCCCCGTCGTCGGCGTAGATGTCCGTCCCCTCGAACGTCACGTACTCCAGGAACCCGGGGATGACGATGCCGTTGTAGCCCATCGCCAGCGCGTTGTTGACGTGGGCGATGAACTGTTCGGAGATCTGCTCGACCGCCGCCTCGTCGACGTACGGCGCCGTCGGCAGGATCGCGGGCCCCACGACGGAGTTGTTCAGCGAGTAGTCGGTGCCCGATTCCCAGCCGGCCGGCTCGGCGTCGATGCCGACGGAACCCATGTCGACCAGGCGCAGGCCCAGCCGCGGGGCGGTGATCTCGCCGGTGCCGGAAGATGCGCGACCCGACCGCACGCGGTCGGCGACGGCGTACAGGCCGGCGGCTGTCGCGGTGGCGGAGGCGCCGGTGATGGTCAGCGTCGACGTGTCGCCGATGATCCGGTACGCCTGCCGGTTGCTTGACAGTCCTGCGTCGATCCGGGCCGTGACGCCCGGCCCCGGAGCTGCCCCGATGACGGGCTCCGGCGCCCCGCGCGAGGTCATCGCCCCAGCGAGCGCCTGCGCGGCGAGTGTGATCGGCGGCTGGCCGTCGGGCACGACGATGGTCTGGTACGTGGGCGCCGCAGCGGGGTCGCGGGGCTGCGCCGGGGAGGCGGCCTCGACGGGGACATCGGCAGGCGCGGCGTCGAGCGCCAACGCCTCGGCGAGGAGGCCGGCCAGCAACGCTCCGGTGAGGAGGAGGATGACGGCGGCCAGGAGCGCGCCGATCGTCCGTCCGGTCCGGGCAGGCATCGCGGGTGGCATCGGTAGCGATCGTAGGCGAAGGGGGTGGCTCGCGCGGTGGGTTGGCGCTGCATGCCCGCCGCCTGCGGCCCTCAGGGAGGTGCGTCCTCTGTACTGGATCGGCGGATTGGGCAAGGCTGGTGATGAGCGACCGCATGAGGAGCGCCATGAAAAGGAACCGGGTCGGATTCGCCTTGACGCTGCTGGCGATGGCAGCGATTATCTCCGGATGCTCCTCCGGGGAGGACTTCCCGACTGGGAAGTGGACCAGCAACATTCCCGATGTCGGTGTCGTCGTTTTCGACTTCCGTGATGACGGCAAGCACGTCGTCACCAACGGCTCGAGCCCCATCGATCAGCGGCAGGTCGATGCGGGCACCTACGCCACCAGCGGCGACACGCTGGAGTTCCTGACCGACTCCTACTGCGGGACGCGAATCAACGGAGGAGTGGAGGGCGGCCAGTACACCTGGGCACTGGTGGACGAGCAACTCACGCTCACCGTCGTCGAGGACGCGTGCGAGGGCCGGCGCGCGGTCCTCGATGGCACCGCCTTGACGCGTCCCGTTGAGAGCGCCGACGGCGAGGCCGCGGCCGAACCGGTCGCCGAACCCGTGCCCTGGTGGAACGAGCAGACGTTCTACGAGGTGTTCGTCCGCAGCTTCTCCGACAGCGACGGCGACGGCAACGGCGACCTTCAGGGCCTCATCGACAAGTTGGACTACCTCAACGACGGCGACCCGGCAACGACGACCGATCTCGGAGTCACCGCCCTGTGGCTCATGCCGATCGCAGAGTCGCCGAGCTACCACGGATACGACGCGGTCGACTACTTCAGCGTCGAGCAGGACTACGGCACCAACGCCGACTTCACCGCATTGATGGAAGCGGCCCACGCCAGGGGGATGAAGGTGATCGTCGACCTCGTGCTGAACCACACTTCCAGCGAGCACCCGTGGTTCACCGAGTCTGCCGGCAGCTCGGAATCGGGCAAGCGCGACTGGTACGTCTGGAGCGACACGAACCTCGGGCAGGTCACGCCGTGGGGCACGCAGGCCTGGCATCCGAGCAGCACCGGGTACTACCTCGGCCTGTTCTGGGAGGGCATGCCGGATCTGAACTACCGCAACGCCGACGTCACCGAGCAGATGTATGACGTGGCGCGGTTCTGGCTGCGGGACATGAACGCCGACGGGTTCCGGCTGGACGCCGTGCGGCACCTGATCGAGGACGAGGGCTCCGTCTCCAGCACCCCGGAGACCCACGAATGGCTCGTGGCTTGGGACGACTTCGTCGATTCGCTGGACCCGCAGGCCCTGACGGTGGGCGAGGTCTGGGACGACACCTCCGTCGTCGCCCCCTATGTCGTCAACGACGAGGTCGACGTCGCGTTCGAGTTCGCGTTGGCGCAGGGCATCGTCCAGGGAGTCGATCTCGGCGATGCGTCGAGATTCCAGACGGCGCTGAGCCGGGCGCTGGCGGCGTACCCGGCCGGCCAGTTCGCGCCGTTCCTGACCAACCACGACCAGAATCGGGTGATGTCGCAGTTGGACGGCGACGCGGGCAAGGCCAAGCTCGCGGCGACCGCGCTGTTGACGTTGCCGGGAGTGCCGTTCGTCTACTACGGCGAGGAGATCGGCATGGTCGGGCAGAAGCCCGATCAGATGATCCGCACGCCGATGCAGTGGGACGGCAGCGCCAACGCCGGGTTCACCAGCGGCTCGCCGTGGCAGGCGGTCAACGGCGACTACACCAGCGTCAACGTCGCAACGCAGGAGGACGATCCGCAGTCGCTGCTGTCCCACTACCGGGCCCTCATCCAAGCGCGGGCACAGCACCCGGCCCTGCGGACCGGTGCACTGGCAACTGCGGCGAGCACGTGCGACGACGTCGCGGGGCTGCTGCGCAGCAGCGACGACGGCAGCAGCAACGTGCTGGTGGTGCTGAACTTCGCCGACTCCCAGCAGTCCGGATGCGCGTTGACCGCGGCGCAGACGCGGGTGCCGGCCGGGACGTACGACGCGACCGACGTGCTCAGCGGCGTGCAGGCGGCCTCGGTGACCGTGGGCGACAACGGATCGATCGAGGAGTATGTGCCGTTCCCGACAGTCCGGCCACGGCAATCGGCGGTTCTCGTGATGACTGCCCAGTAGCAATGGGTGCGGCTGATCGCCGATGCACCGATCAACACGAACACAACGGATCAGCTGCGCATCTGGCACAACCACAGCAAGGATGACCCTTGACCCTTCCCCCTGGCCGGTATCCCTGGTAGACGGGGGGTATGACCAGCTCGACAGAGGCCCGGGTCATCCACAAGCACCCGGCGGCAGCAGCGACCGCGAACCTCGCCGACTACGACGCTGTCCGCGCGTCCTTCTCCTGGGACGAAGCCCGGACCTGGCTGGACGGACTGCCGCACGGCGGGGGTCTGAACATCGCCCACGAGGCCGTCGACCGCCATGTCGCAGCGGGCCGCGGCGAGCACGTCGCACTGCGCTGCCTCGATCGGCACGGGGCCGTCACGGATATCAGCTACGCCGACCTGGCCCGGACGTCCAACCGGTTCGCCAACGCGCTGCGCAGCCTCGGCATCGCGCGCCGGGAGACGGTGTTCAGCCTGATCGGCCGTGTGCCGCCGCTGTACGCCGCCATCCTCGGCGCATGCAAGGCCCAATCGGTATTCGCGCCCCTGTTCAGCGCCTTCGGCCCGGAGCCCATCAAGCAGCGCATGCTGATCGGCCGCGCACGGGCGGTGGTCACCTCCAGCGCCCTGTACCGCAAGAAGATCGCGCCCGTCCGCGACCAGCTCCCGACTCTGCGCCACGTCCTCCTGGTCGACGGCGACACCGAGGCGATCCCCGGCGCGATCGTCCTGGCCGACCTGCTCGCGACCATGTCGGAGGAGTTCACCATCGAGCCGACCAGGCCCGAAACCGTCTCCCTGCTGCACTTCACGTCCGGCACCACCGGCACCCCGAAGGCGGCCGTCCATGTGCATCAAGCCGTCGTGGCGCACTACGCGACCGGCAGGTACGCCCTGGACCTGCACCCCGACGACATCTACTGGTGCACGGCCGATCCGGGCTGGGTGACCGGCACCTCGTACGGCGTCATCGCACCGCTGACCCACGGCGTGACCATGATCGTCGACGAGGGCGAGTTCGACGCCGGCCGCTGGTACTCCACGCTGCAGGAGCAGCGCGTGACCATCTGGTACACCGCGCCCACCGCGATCCGGATGCTGATGAAGGCCGGTGCGGCGGCCCGCGAGGGCATCGACCTGTCGGCGCTGCGGTTCGTGGCGTCGGTCGGGGAGCCGCTCAACCCGGAAGCGGTCGTGTGGGGCCGCCAGGAGCTGGGCCTGACGATCCACGACAACTGGTGGCAGACCGAGACCGGCGGGATCATGATCGCCAACTACGCCGCGTCCGAGGTGTACCCGGGGTCCATGGGCCGTCCCGTCCCGGGGATCACCGCGGGAGTGCTCAAGCGCGGCAACGAGGAGCGGCTGGCTCACGACGAGACCGGCCGCCCGATCGAGCAGGGCACCGACGAGATCGGCGAACTGGCCCTGCGCACGCCGTGGCCGTCGATGTTCCGCGGCTACCTCGGGGAGGAGGCGCGGTACCGCAAGTGCTTCGCGGCAGGCTGGTACCTCACCGGGGACCTGGCCCGACGCGACGAGCGGGGCTTCTTCTGGTTCGTGGGCCGCGCCGACGACGTCATCAAGTCCGCCGGGCACCTCATCGGGCCGTTCGAGGTGGAGAGTGTGCTCATGGAGCATCCGGCGGTGGCCGAAGCGGGGGTGATCGGGATCCCCGATCCGATGATGGGCGAGAAGGTGAAAGCGTTCGTCGCCCTGAAGGCCGGCATCGAGCCGACGCCGGCGCTGCAGCGGGAGCTGCTCGGCCTGGCCCGCAAGCGCCTCGGCCCGGCGGTCGCGCCGCGCGAGATCGCCTTTGCCACCGACCTGCCGAAGACCCGCAGCGGCAAGATCATGCGCCGGCTGTTGCGGGCGCGCGAACTCGGCCTGCCCGAGGGCGACCTCTCGACCCTGGAGGGCAGGACGTCATGACCGAACCGCTGGAGCTCCTGCGCTCGATGCTGCTGGTCCGCCGGTTCGAGGAGCGCTGCGTCGAGCTGTACAGCGCGGCGAAGATCCGCGGCTTCCTGCACGTGTACATCGGCGAGGAGGCGGTCGCCACCGGCGTGATGGCCGACCTGCGTGCCGACGACGCTGTCGTGGCCACCTACCGCGAACACGGCCACGCGCTGCTGAAGGGCATGACCGCCCGCAGCATCATGGCCGAGATGTACGGCAAGGTGACCGGCTGCTCGCGCGGGCGCGGCGGGTCGATGCACCTGTTCGACGCCGACACCCGCTTCTACGGCGGCAACGCGATCGTCGGCGGCGGGCTGCCGACCGCCGTGGGGCTCGCGCTGGCCGACCACCTGCAGGGCCGCGACAGCGTGACGGTCTGCTTCTTCGGCGAGGGCGCCATGGCCGAGGGCGAGTTTCACGAGTCGATCAACCTCGCCGCGCTGTGGAAGCTGCCGGTGCTGTTCGTGTGCGAGAACAACCTGTACGCGATGGGCACCGCGCTGAACCGGTCGGAGTCGGAGACGAATCTGGCGATCAAGGCGTCGGCGTACGAGGTGCCGGCGTGGAGCGTGGACGGGATGGACGTGCAGGCGGTGGCGGAGTCGGCAGGCCGCGCGGTGGAGGCCATCCGCGCCGGTGGCGGCCCGCACTTCCTGGAGGCCAAGACCTACCGGTTCCGGGCGCACTCGATGTACGACCCGGAGCGCTACCGCGACAAGGCCGAGGTCGCCCGGTGGAAGGCGCACGACCCGATCGAGATGCTGACCGCGCGGCTTTCGGTGTCCGATGAGCAGCTGGCAGAGTTCGAATCCGACATCGCAGCCGTCATCGACGACGCCGTCGCCTTCGCGGAGGACTCGCCGCTGGAGGACGTCGGGGAGCTCCTGACGTACGTGTACAGCCCGACCAGCACCGCGGCCGGCAGTCCGCGCACCGTGATGGGGGGCCGGCCATGACCATGACCTACCGCGAGGCCGTCCGGGAGTCGATCCGAGCGGCGATGCTCGCCGACGACCGGGTCTTCCTGATGGGCGAGGACATCGGGGCATACGGCGGCTGCTTCGGCGTGAGCACCGGCCTGCTGGAGGAGTTCGGTCCGCGGCGGATCCGCGACTCGCCGCTGTCGGAGTCGGCGTTCGTGGGCGCGGGGATCGGGGCGGCGCTGGGCGGGATGCTGCCGATCGTCGAAGTCATGACCTGCAACTTCAGCCTGCTGGCCCTGGACCAGATCGTGAACACCGCCGCGGCGCTGCAGCACATGTCCGGCGGGCAGTTCAACGTGCCGATCGTGATCCGGATGACCACCGGCGCCGGTCGGCAGCTCGCGGCCCAGCACTCGCACAGCTTCGACGGCTGGTACGCGCACATCCCGGGCATCCGGGTGCTGGCGCCGGCGACGGTGTCCGATGCGCGCTGGATGCTGCCCACCGCGCTGGCGGACCCCGATCCGGTGCTGATCTTCGAGCACGGCGGGCTGTACAACACCCCCGGCGAGCTGGACGGCGACGCACCGGTCGACATCGACCGCGCGGTGGTGCGGCGCTCGGGCAGCGACATCAGCCTCATCACCTACGGCGGGACGCTGCCCACCACCCTGGCGGCGGCCGAGCAGCTCGCGGCGGACGGGGTCGCAGCGGAGGTGATCGACCTGCGCTCGCTGCGGCCGCTGGACGACGAGGCCATCATCGCGTCGGTGACCAAGACGCATCGAGCGGTCGTGATCGACGAGGGCTGGCGCAGCGGCAGCATCTCGGCCGAGATCGCCGCACGGATCATGACGCACGCCTTCTACGAGCTCGACGCACCGGTCGCCCGGGTGACGTCCGCCGAGGTCCCCATGCCCTACGCCAGGCATCTGGAGCTCGCGGCGATCCCGCAGCCGGAGGACATCGTCGCCATGGCTCGCCTGACGATGGCGGGAGGCGCGTGATGAGCGTCTTCACCATGCCCTCGCTCGGGGCCGACATGGACTCCGGACGCCTGGTGCAGTGGCTGGTGGAGCCGGGCGACACCGTGCACCGCGGCGACATCATCGCCGTGGTGGACACCGCGAAGTCCGCCATCGAGGTGGAGGTCTTCACCGACGGCGTGGTGGGGCAGCTGCTGGTGGAGCCCGGGACGGAGGTGCCGGTCGGCACGCCGTTGGCCATGATCGAGGCGGGCGCGGGGGCCGAGGAGGCGCCCGCGGCGGAGCCGGAGCCGGCCGAACCCGCGGTCACCAGGCTGACCCGCGTGGCCTCCCCGCCGGTCCGGCACCTGGCGCACCAGCTGGGCGTCGATCTGTCGATGCTGACCGGCTCCGGGGAGGGCGGCAGGATCACGCGGGAGGACGTGCAGCGGGCGGCTGGAGTAGCGGAGGAACCGGCGGCTGCTGCACCGGCGAGGCGCTCGAGAGCGAAGCCGACGCCAGCCGCACCAACACCGGCCGAGCCAACCTCAGCCGCACCCCGCCCCCGGGTCACGCCCCGCGCCCGCCGTCTGGCCAAGGAGCGCGGAGTGGACGTGGCGGCGTTGACCGCCACGACCGTCACGGGCGCCGATATCCCCGAGGCGCCCGTACGCCAAGCACCGGCCCCCGCCAAGCGGGCGGCTGCTCCACCAGACCGCCGCGACACCATGCGCCTGGCCACCGCCGCCCTGATGGCGCGTTCCGCCCGGGAGATCCCGCACTACTACGTCTCCTCGACGCTGGATGCGCGACCCATGCAGCAGTGGCTCACGAAGCACAACGCGGCCCTCCCGGTCCGCGAGCGGGTGCTGCCGATCGCGGTGCTGTTGCGCGCGGTCGCGGTCGCCGCGCAGGCCACCCCCGAGCTGAACGGCCACTGGGTGGATGACGCGTTCATCCCCGGCGATGGCGTGCACCTCGGCGTCGCAACGGCGACGCGCGGCGGCGGACTGGTGACCCCGTCGCTGCGGGACTCGCAGGACCTCACCGTCGACGGGCTGATGGCGGCGCTCACCGACCTGATCCGGCGGGCGCGCAAGGGATCGCTGCGCAGCAGCGAGATCGCCCCCGGCACGATCACCGTCAGCAGTCTCGCCGACGGCGGACCGGACGCGCTGCACGGCGTCATCTACCCGCCGCAGGTCGCACTTGTCGGCATCGGCGGGATCGCGGAGCGGCCGTGGGCGGTCGACGGCATGCTGACGGTACGGCCGACCGTGACGATCACCATCGCCGCAGATCATCGTGCGACCGATGGCCGCACCGGCGCCGCGTTCCTGAAAGCCATGAAAGACGCCCTGGCACACCCGGAGGACCTATGAACGAGCCAGCAGCCCGCGGACTTGTCGAGAAGGCGCTGACCGACGTGGCGCCCGAGATCGACCCCGGCGACATCGACCCCGACGCGTCGCTGCGCGACGGCGCCGACCTGGACTCGATGGATTTCGTGGCGTTCATCGCGGCGGTGTCGGAGGCGATCGGAGCAGACATCCCCGAAGCCGACTACGCGGACCTCGACGGGATCGCGAAGGCGACGTCCTACGTGGCGGCGCGGGGCTGAGGCGGACCGGTTCTCGACCTCGTGAACCGTCCTTCGGACCCGGGCAACTCCGCCTTCGGCGACTGAACAAGACGTCCAACACCCCTTGGTCGTCTGCAGGGTGAGTGGGTGGCGGGCCCGGCCTGGTCGTGCGCGAAGCGCACGCACGCGCGCCCGGATGACTCAGTCCGGCGGCCGGCGCCAGCGCACAACGTACTCCCCTGGCGAAGGGTCCCGGCTTGGGAAGCCCTGCCAGTTCCAGTCGATGTCGAACGGATCGGCGGACGGGAGCATCGCAGCAACGCACACCTCCACAAGGTGCCCTGGCAGCGGTACGCCGGGATGCGGAGGCATTTTGAATGCCACATGGAGATCCACGCCATCGGTCACAGTCAAGATGACCTCGACGAACAAGGCGACATCGAGCGCCCGGGCGAGTCCGCCGACGATTTCGGTGTTCGGTGCGGCGAACGCGGCAACGACTAGGGACGCCCCGTCCTCACGAATCCGTTCGAGCACCTCCGTCTCATCAAGCGTTCGCGGCAACGGTGAACGAGCGAGGTCCAAGTCGGCGTAGTCCTGTTCCGTGGGCGTCAGCTCGCCCGTCTTCGCGCGTGACACGAACTCGGCGTAGTCATGCGCCGTGACGCCGAGCAGCCAACAGACACCTGCCTGCTCATCGAACCAGGTCACCCCTCTCCAGGGGTTGCGAGCGTGCAGGTTGTACACGGGCGCCTTGATACCGAGCGTGCGTTCTTGGCCAGTCGGACTGTGGCCTCTCTTTGAAGCGAACGCCTTGAGTATCGGGTGACGACCCCGATTCGCCTCCAGATCGAAGGCGGCTCCCCCGATGTGGCTCCAGCCGATATCGGCTAGGGCACGGCGGGTTACGCGGAGTTCATAGTCGGACGGCAAGCGGCGGCCTCAGTGATCGTCGTCGAGGTCTGCGGCGAACACGTCACGCGCGTGCTGGGAGTTCTCAGCGACCTGTGCCACACGCGCAAGCCGCCAGAGACTCCCGGCATGATGGGAGCGCCCGGACCGAAGCTCAGCCTGTACTGACGCGAACAGATCTGCGCTCGATGACTGATGAGATGTCGGGTCAATGCCTTCCGCAAGAACATCTGCCGCTTGGCGCAATACCCGGGAGTCCCGCACTGCTTTCAGCTCGCGTACCGCGGCCGCCGGGATCGACCTCGAACGGCCGCTCATCACCACGGGCAGCAGCCCAGCGTCTTGCCACCGATACACAGACTGACGGGCAACTCCCAAGACGTCAGCCGCAGCACTTGGTGTCAGCAGTTCTTCCTCCGCCTCGACGCTGACTTCGCGACCGGACCTCAAAGAAACCAGGATGAACTCGAAAAGCTCGCGCCCGCGCTCACTCACTTCGATCTGTGATCCGTCGGAGAACGAGAGGATCACCGTTACAACCGATGCATCATCCAGCGACTCGATTGCATGCGGGTCCACGAGCTCGGCCACATCTGACACATGCTCACGCGCAAACGTCGTTGCCATCGCTCACCAACCTCTCGTCTCATCTGTACACATAGTACGTACTCTATGTACTCTACTGCGAGAATCCTGAGTCAACCGGGGTTCATCCAGCGCACCGGAGGGAAGACCGCTCGTTCACCGAGAACGCGCCCGACTTGGAGCAACAGCTGCTGCTCGTTGGCGCACGGGCTACCCTAGGCACCGCCGCCGCTGGAGATGCTCGCGCGACACCTGCGGGCTCGACTCAACCGGGTGCACATCCGCCGACGCGAGGCCCCGGACCATAGGCCGAGACACCGACGGCCGCTACTCCACCACCGCGGACTCGTCCGGGGCAGGGAGGGCGGCGGTCCATTCCGCGATCCCTTGATGGATCGCTTTGCTCCATTGCAGCTCGGTGGAATCCAGCAGCCGCTTGATCCCGACATTGTCCCCGATCATGTGGGCGGCCACTGAGGTGAACCCGAGGCGCGGGGCGACCTCGAGCATCCGGCGCAGCAGCACGCGGCCCACGCCTCTGCCCTGGTACTCGTCCTCCACGATCACCGCGATCTCGGCTGTCCCCTCCTCCGGCGGCCCCTCGGGGAAGACGTTGCCGAGCCCCACGATCTTGTCGTCGGCTGTGGCGACCAGCGTGGCACCACGATGGCCGCCGGACAGCCGTCCCAACTGCGATTCGCGCCACTCCACATTGGTGAAATACCGCAGGTAGATGGTGCGCTCGGAGGAGCGCTCATGCATCTGCGCCACGGCTTCGGCGTCGTCGGGGTGCCCGAGCCGGATCCACACGGTTCCGCCCTTGATGGGATCGACCCAGCCGCTCTGCTCGTCGCTGCCCGACATCCTCGCGATGGCAGACGACAGACGCAGCAGCGCCGACGCGCGCAACTGCTCGCTGCGGGTGAAGGGGCACCAGTCGCGGCGCAGCACGACGTGCCGATCCGGAGTCCATTGCAGACGCAGCACGCCGGGTTTCGCATTCAATCCTTCGGCTGCTTCGACCACCTCGAACGAATCGGCCGCCACCAGCGCGGCCGCGATCATCGGCGCTTGGTCGGGATGCTTCACGAGGTACGCGGCGCCGTCGAGTGTGCGGGTCATGACGTCGCGGGCGTCCTCGGGCGAAGCAGGTTTGATATGGCCGTTGGTCCCCGCGGAGGAGGCCGCGGCGAGGATGACGTCCGCGGACACGTCCTGCGGCGCCAGCAGCCCCAGGTAGATGGTCCGCGCGGTCTCCTGACCTTGCTCGACGCGCACGTCGTTCACGTAGATGCTCAGGGAGCCCAGCGCCCGGACGAGGCGGGAGAGGGCGCCCGGCCGCTCCGGGATGTCGATCAGCAAGTGCCAGCGCCGGCTGGTTCCGAGGTCGAAAGGCTCCCCCATCTCTCGGCCCGCCAACGCCATCCCGAGCCGGGCGGTGAACGCGTCCCACTCCTCGTAGGACGGTTTGGCGGTCGCGACCGGATGCAGGATGGCGAGTCCGACCGACAGCGCCAGGCCGAAATGCGTCATGGCGGAAACGGAGATGTCGGGGTCGATGCCGTCGACCTGCTTCCCGCGGGCGATCACCTTCCTGGCGTTGTCGGTGCGCTGCTGGATGTGCTCCCGTGCCAGGTCGCGCAACTCCTCGTTGGCGGACGCGCGCACCAGCAGCTCGAGGTCGGCACCCGACCAGTTGTTGGCTGCGCCGGCATACAGCCGGTGCCAGACCTCGACCAGCATGGGCAGCGGGTTGACAGGCTCGGGCGAGGCAGCGGCACGAGCCACGAGGTCGGCCGATTCCGAGAACTGAGGGATGGAGAGCACATGCGCCCGAAGATCATCGATGTCGGGGAACCATTTGCGGACCTGCCGCTCCCGGACGCCCGCTTCGGTCGCCACCCGCTCGTGGGTCGCGGCGCCGATCCCTTCGCGGAGTATCAGTGTCGCGGCCGCCTCTATCGCACGCTGGCGCAGTTCAGCGTCGTCTGTCATGCCCGCAGGCTACGGGTGCGACAGTGCCCAAGGGAGTGCGAATCCCTATGACATAGGACTCAGCGATGGCTGGACAGCGACGAACCGGAATCGGGACTTCGACCCGCCGCGCCGCGGGCCCCGCGAATGTTGGAGAGTAGCCGCATGCGGCATGAGGAGACGGACCTGCTGGAGGCGGCCCAGGCGGCCGCTGCGGCCAAGCCGAAGCTGCGCGGCTGGCTCCATTTCAGCGCCGCCCCGCTGGCCCTGGTGCTCGGCCTGCTCCTGCTCGTGCTCACGCCGGACCAAGACCTGCGCGCTGCAGTGGCGGTGTACGTGCTGACCACCGTGCTGCTGTTCGGGGTGAGCGCGGCCTACCACCTGGGGGCCGGCACTCCGGGGGTCAACGCCTTCCTGCGCCGGCTCGACCACGCCAACATCTACCTGTTCATCGCAGGCACCTACACGCCGTTGGCGATGGCGCTGGACGATCGTGGGCTGGCTTGGCTGATCCTGGGTCTGGTCTGGGGGGTCGCGCTGGCCGGCCTGCTGCTGCCGATCCTGTGGCTGTCCGCGCCGCGGTGGGTGACCGCCGGGTCCTACGTCGCGCTGGGGTGGGTGGCGGTGTTCTTCCTGCCCGACCTGTACCGGGATCTCGGTGCGCTCGTGGTGGGCCTGCTCGCGATCGGCGGCGTGCTGTACACCGCGGGCGCGGTGATCTACGCCCGCAAGCGGCCCAACCCGCACCCGGCATGGTTCGGGTTCCACGAACTGTTCCACGCGTTCACCATCGGGGCCTACCTCGTGCACTACCTCGCAGTCGCACTCGTCGTCCTGGATTGATCCACCCGCGGCGGATTCAGCGGGAGTAGAGCGCCTCGATGTCCTGCGCGAAGTCGGCGGCGACGACGGAGCGCTTGAGCTTCAGCGTGGGCGTCATGTGCCCGGAGGCCTCGGTGAACTGCGCATCGATCAGGCGCCAGGTCCGGATCGACTCCGCCTTCGAAACGGCCGCGTTCGCGTCGTCGACGGCTGCCTGGATCTCGGCCAGCAGGTCGGGATCATCATGCAGCTCGGCCGCCGTCCGGCCGGACTTCTTGTGCGCGGACGCCCACGCGGACAGGGCCTCGGGGTCGAGGGTGACCAGCGCGCCGATGAACGGCCGGCCCTCGCCGACGACCATCGCCTGCCCGATGACGAGGTGAGCAGCCATCCGGTCCTCCAGGACCGCCGGCGCCACATTCTTGCCGCCCGCGGTGACGATGATCTCCTTCTTGCGCCCGGTGATGCGCAGGTAGCCATCGCCGTCCAGGGCTCCGAGGTCCCCGGTCTCGAACCATCCGTCGGGGTTGATCACCTGTGCCGTCGCCTCGTGGTTGTGGTGATAGCCGGACATCAGGTACGGGCCGCGCAGCCAGATCTCCCCGTCGTCGGCGATGCGCACCGCCGTGCCCGGCATCGGCTGGCCGACCGAGCCGATCTTGGGTGCCTCGGCGCGGTTGTAGGTCCCGGATGCCGTCGTCTCCGTCAGGCCGTACCCCTCCATCACCGTCAGGCCGATGCCGGCATAGAAATGCCCGAGGCGCTCCCCGAGACTCGCCCCGCCGGTGATCGCGTACCGCAGCCGGCCCCCCATCGCCTCCCGGATGCGCCCGTAAACCAACCGGTCGAACAGCGCGTGCTCGACGCGCAGCCGCACCGAGGGGCCGCCGTCGTGGAGAGCCCGCCCGTAGGCGATGGCGGTGTCGGCGGCCCGGTCGAAGATGCGCCCCTTGCCGCTGGCGTGGGCCTTCTGCTGCGACGCCCCGAAGATCTTCTCGAAGATGCGGGGCACCCCCACCAGGTAGGTCGGCTGGAAGGTGAGCATGTCGCCGGGCAGGAGTTTGACGTTCGGGCAGTGGGCCACCTGCATCCCGCCCTCGGCGCTGTAGACCTGGGCGCCCCTGCCCAGGACGTGCGCCAGGGGCAGGAAGAGGACGGTGCGGGCACCAGGGGTCGACACCACCGGCCCGGTGCCCGCGACCAGAGTGCGTGCGACGAACATCAGGCTCTCGTGGGAGATGACGCAGCCCTTTGGCCGCCCGGTCGTGCCGGAGGTGTAGACGATCGTCGCCGGATCCCCGACGGAGGCCGCCGCGGCCCGCTGGTCCAGCACCTCATCGGCGACCGCAGCGCCCTCGGCCTGCAGGGCACCGACGAGGTCGTCGTCCATCACCCAGATCGGGGGCAGCGGCTCGGCAAGCGCTCCCCGTACCCGCTCCGCCGAGGCCGGCGAGTCCGTAATGACCGCGACGGCCCCGCTGTCGGACACGATCCATTCGATCTGCTCGGCGGAGGAGGAATCATAGATCGGGACGGCGAACGCGCCGGCCG
>CAZECO010000016.1:6831-31275 GCA_964510455.1 uncultured Actinomycetes bacterium | reverse complement strand
GTTGGTCCGCGCATCAGCATCCAGTTCCGACCGCGCGAGGTCGCGTAGGACCTTGTCGGGGGATCTGAGTAGCCACCTGTGGTCGGATCGGCTTGCCGATCATTGCGCGGCCTGCGCTACTGCAGGACCGGGGCTCCCCCGGCGCTTATCCACTGGGCCTCGAGTTCGGCCAGAGTTCCGTTGTCGCGCAGGATGTCGATCGCCCAGGACGTGCAGGGCGTCAGCGAACTGCCCTTGGCAAGGAGGATGCCGAAACTGTCCGAATCGCCGCTGGCGGTGCCGGGCAGTTGGCCCACCAGGACACCGCCAGCGATCTGCTCGGAGACCAGGAAGAACGCCGACGGGGTGTCGGTCACAATGCCGTCGATCTGACCGTTCCGCAGGGCCGAGACTGCTGCTGATACGTCGTTGAAGACGGCCACGTCCGTCGTCGGGTTGATGATCGCCTCGGCGTCATCGAGCGAGGTGCTGCCGACCGCCGCGCCGAGCTTCGCGCCCTGTAACTCGGCGATCGTCGTGGCCCCGGCGATGGGGCTCCCTTCGTAGGACACCACCGACTGGCTCGCCTCGTAGTACGGGCTGGAGAAGTCTACGGCCTCGAGCATCTCCTCGGAGATCGTGAACTGCTGGAGATTCCAGTCGAACGTCTTCGGTCCTGGTGCGGTGGCGCTGTCGAACGTGGTGCGCACCCAAGTCACCTCATCCTGTTCAAAACCGAGGATCTCCGCCGCGGCGAACGCAACGGTCGATTCGAAACCCTTGCGCGATTCGGGAGTATCGTCGATCACCCACGGCGGGAACGCGGGCTGACCCGTGGCGACGGTGAGGATGCCGTCGGCGAGTGTGGCCAACTGGTCCTTGTTGCAGGTGGTCTGTTCGAGTTCGGAGGCTTGGTTGGTTGGCTCGGGATCGTCGCCGGATGAGGTGCATCCGACCAGCGCCAGCCCGAGGACTGCTGCCGCTGCGGTTGCTCGTGCGAGGTGGCGGTGGTGCATGAGGTCTCCTCGTAGTCGATCTGCAGGGCTCGAAGCCGGGGCCTCGGGTGGAGACTATCGCGGAAGCCAGCGCGCGGCGAAGCCCCGCTTATCACATCACTGCCGCAAGAGCCTGTGGACTCCC
The DNA here is from genome assembly GCA_964510455.1 of uncultured Actinomycetes bacterium. GTDB lineage: Bacteria > Actinomycetota > Actinomycetes > S36-B12 > CAVXYG01. The sequence continues at coordinate 30,156 of CAZECO010000016.1, read as the reverse complement.
GCATCACGACGTACCGGCGCCCAGGCGGCGACCGCGAATGCCAGCGCCACCCACGCGACGAAGGCCACGGCAACGACGGTGGCTGAGCACCCCGCACCCGGGCCGGCGCGGATGTTGGCTAGTAGGAGCTTGCGCGCCCGGCGCCAGTTGTCGGGCAGCAGGGCGGTGGCCAGTGGCGGCAGGAGCAGGGCGCCGACGCCCACGCCGCGGCGGAGGCGGTCCCCCGCAGGACATGCGCCGAGGGCCAGATTGATCGCCCCCAGGCCGACGGTGCCAGGACGCAGCGGGCCAAGCCGTCGTCGGTCCAGCTCCTGGCATCGCCGGCAACGCCCTCCCCGACCCACCGCCCGCTGGCGGCTTCAGCGGGCCTTGTGACGGATTCTGAGTCGTCCGCATCCCATGGTGCCGGAGATCCGGATCCGCGGTCCGCCGGGCTTCAGTCGCCGGGCGGCAGCGTATCTCGGCCGTGTCCACACCGTTCGCATGTCGTCGTGGTTGCGCGGCTGGAAAGTGGTTCTGCCACCGCGACACCGCTCGTCTGCGATCGCCGTGCTCTCCCAACACGGACTCGACGCGGGGGCGATCGCCCTTGGTCCAGCGGCGCAGGGCATTGCCGCGACCGCCGTGGCAGGGTGGACCTGTGAATCTCGGTCCGATCGCTGTCACCCCGTTGTTCAAGGAGCGCGTGTGGGGCGGCACGACGCTGCGGGAGTGGTTCGGCGATCTCGTCCCTGACGGCACGATCGGCGAGTGCTGGGCGATCAGCGGCCTGCCTGGCGACTCGGGTCGGATCATTGCCGGGCCCGGCACCGGCGGCACCCTCGAGGAGGCCTGGCGGTCCGGGCTGGTGACTGGCAGCCCGCGTGATGACGACTTCCCCATCCTGGTGAAATTCCTCGACCCCACCGACTGGCTGAGCGTGCAGGTGCATCCCAACGACGAGCAGGCACAGCGGCTGGAGGGAATGCCGCGCGGGAAGGCGGAGTGCTGGTACGTCGTTGATTGTCGCGACGGCGCCGACCTGATCCTCGGCCACACCGAGCAGTCGGCGCAGGCCCTGAAAGCGACACTGGCCGACGGCACCCTGGACGCGCACCTGTTGCGCCAGCACGTGCAGCCCGGCTCCTTCTTCATGGTGCCCGCCGGGTGCGTGCATGCTGTCGGCCCCGGGATGCTCGTCTACGAGGTGCAGCAGAGCAGCGACATCACCTACCGCCTGTACGACTTCGACCGCCCCGGCCTGGACGGCAGGCCCCGGGAGCTCCACGTGGACAAAGGCTTCTCCGTGGTGACGGCGCCGTACGACCTGCAGGAGTCCTTCACCGCGAGGGATCCGGTGGCCGTACCGGGAGGGAGCGCTCGGACCCTTGTCGCGGGTGACTTCTTCACCGTGACCGAGTTCGAGGTCGCCGGGGAAGCTCGGCTGCCCGACACCGGCGATTTCCGGCTGCTCTCCGTAGTGCGCGGATCCGGGGAGCTCGCGGCCGGGGGCCAGGCGCTGCCTGCAGGCTTGGGGTCGTGCTTCGTCCTTCCCGCTGGGTGCGGTGACGTCACGATCACCGGGGCGCTCACGGCTGTCGTGACCGATCCGGCCTGAGCTGGTTCCGCCTGCATCGATAACGGCACTTCGGAATTTCGGCGGGGAGTCCCGGGAGGTTGCGCGGGCCTGGCTGGCGTGCCCCTCCCGCTTGCGTGGGTCGGGGCATCGGTCGCCTCGCAGGTTGCGGGACTGCTCGGGTTGGATCGTCTTCCGCGCGCACTCCCCCGCGAGCGGCGCCCCCAGGGCGAAACCGACACTCCCGCCGCCTGGGCGGGACTCGCAACGATCCCATCAAGCGAGGTCCGCCCGATCTGCCACGCGAGCCTGATCCAGTGCACTACATCAAGCAGGCCTGCCGCCGCGCATCAGCAGGCTGTTGACGACGGTCGTGGTCAGGGACAAGCCGCAGCATCAGGCACTCCGACTCGGCCGCCACAGGGAACTCCTGCCGCACCGCGGCTAGCCGGCCCGCACCTCCGGAGCCGCCACCCGGCCCCGGAGCACCCCCTTGCCGATCTCCACTAGCACGAAGACGGCAAGCGACATGCCCAGGCACAGCACCCACCCCTCAAAGGGAAGCGGGGCCGAACCGAACCAGTCGTTCATGAACGGTGCGTACACGAACAGGGCCTGCAGGACCAGCAGCGTGCCTATGCTGACCCAGACGACGCGGTTCTCGGTCAGGATTCCCCGACGCAGGCTCGACTCGCGCAGCGCCCGGACATTGAACAGGTACGCCGCCTGGGCCAGTGCGAGCACCGTCACCGCTGCCGTCTGGGACTGGTCGTCGCGCCACCCCCAGCTCTGCGTGTAGTTGTACACCAGCATCGTGGCCCCCGCGATGATGACCGAGACGACCCCGACGTGCGCCAGGTACGCCCGCGGCAGGATCGACCCTCTCGGATCGCGCGGGGGACGGTTCATCACGCCGGCCTCCGCCGGCTCGTAGGCCAGCGCCAGCGACAAGGTGATCGCGGTGATCATGTTGATCCACAGGATCTGCACCGGGGAGATCGGCAGCTCGGTCCCCAGCAGGACCGCGACCAGGATCACCAGCGATTGCGCGCCGTTGGTGGGCAGCAGGAACACGATCGACTTCTGCAGGTTGTCGTAGATCCGCCTCCCCTCCTCGATCGCCCGCTCGATGGAGGAGAAGTTGTCGTCGGCCAGCACGACGTCGGCCGCTTCCTTCGTGGCCTCCGTCCCCTTGATCCCCATCGCCACACCGACGTCGGCGCGCTTCAGGGCAGGGGCATCGTTCACGCCGTCTCCGGTCATGGCCACGACGTCGCCGTTGGCCTGCAGCGCCTTGACGATGCGCAGCTTGTGCTCCGGACTGGTCCGGGCGAAGGTGTCGGTCTGGCGGACGATCCTGCGCAGCCGCTCCTGGCTGGCGGCTTGCAGTTCCGGCCCGGTCACCGCCTCGGCCGAGTCCGCCGATGCGAGCCCCATCTCCAGGGCGATCGCGGTCGCGGTCCCGGCATGGTCGCCGGTGATCATCTTCACCCGGATGCCCGCGGTGTGGCAGGTCTTGATGGCCTCGACCGCCTCCGGACGCGGCGGGTCGACGATCCCGACCACGCCCAGGAACGTCAGGTCCCGCAGGTCGTCGTGGTCCAGGCCCTCCTGGCCGGGATCGGCGGGGCGGATCGCCGCCGCCAGCACCCGCAGGCCCTGCGTGGACAGCGCATCCACCTGTGCCTCCCAGAACGCGCGGTCCAGCGGCTCGGGGCGGCCGTCGGCGTCCTGCTGCTGCGCCGAGCGGTCCAGGAGCCGGTCCGGAGCCCCCTTGACGAGGATCAGCGGGGTGCCGGACCCTGCGACAGACAGGGTGGCCATGTACTTGTGCTCCGACTCGAAGGGGACCACGGCCAATCTGGTGAACGAGGTCGCGTCGAGACCCGCCTTGGTCCCGAGCGTGCGCAGCGCACCCTCGGTTGGCTCCCCCACCACGCGCCACTGGTCGCCCGCCTGCACGATCTCTGCGTCGTTGGCGACCGCCATCACGGTGGTCAGCGCGCGCAGGTCGGGGAACTCCTGCAGGGCGGCGGGCTGACCCTCCAGCGTGATGGCACCGTCCGGCGCGTACCCCAGGCCCGCCACGTCGTACTGCCCGCGCCGGGTGGCGACGTACCGCACGGTCATCTCGTTCCTGGTCAACGTGCCGGTCTTGTCCGAGCACACGACGGTCACCGCGCCGAGGGTCTCCACGGCGGGCAGGTTCCGCATGATCGCGTGGCGTGCCGCCATCTGCTGGACGCCCAGCGCCAGGGTGATCGTCACCAGGGCCGGCAACCCCTCCGGAATGGCCGCCACCGCGAAACCGATGGTCGCTGAGATCAACTGGTCGGCGGCGAGGTCGTGGACGACCTTGCCGATCACGATCATGACTGCGGCCATCCCCAGGATGATCAGGGACAACTGTTTGCCGAACTGGTTCATCTCCCGCGTCAGCGGGGTGTCGAACTCGTCGACCTCCGTCATCATCGCGGTGATCCGGCCGATCTCCGCATCCGAGCCGGTCGCGGTCACCACGCCGATGCCCTGTCCGGCCGCCACGAGCGTGCCGGAGAACATCATGCAGGACCGGTCCCCCAGCCCGGCATCGGACTCGACCGCTGCCACGTCCTTCTGCGACGAGACCGCCTCGCCGGTCAGTGCCGACTCCTCCACCCGCAGGTTCGTGGCCTCCAAGATGCGCAGGTCGGCCGGGACCTTGTCGCCGGACTTGACCCGCACGATGTCTCCGGGCACCAGGGTCTGCGCGTCGACCTGCCGCCAGTCCCCATCACGGAGCGTCTGCGCCCGCACCGACAGCATCTGCTTGATGCCCTCCAGCGCATTCTCGGCGCGGCCCTCCTGCACGAAGCCCACCATCGCGGTGATCACCGCCACCGCCAGGATGACCCAGAAGTCGATCCAGTCGCCCATGATCGCCTTCAGCACCGCTGCTGCCAGCAGGATGTAGATCAGCACGTCGTCGAAGTGCTTGAAGACCCGTTTGAACAACGACTCCTTCGCCTGGTCCGGCAGCCGGTTCTCGCCGAACCTCTCCAGGCGCCGCTGCACCTCGCCCGCGCCGAGCCCGTCGGGGCTGCTGTTCAGCCGCTCCAGGACAGCCTCCGGCGAGGAGGCGAAGGGCTCGGTCGCAGCGACTGGTTCGACGGTCACAACGAGCAATCTAGTGGGGCGGGCGGGAGCCCCGCGATGGATGCGCGGCCGGGCCATCGGGGATCAAGGGCCGGCCCCGCCCCCCTACGGGCCGGTCGCCGCGAAGAGACCCGTTCCGACCTGCCCGCCGTGGATGGTGATCTCGTCGCCCGGACAATCGAGCCAGTCGAGCAAGCACCCCATCGGCCATCATGCCCAGCGTCGGCCCGGACCCGTCCTGATTGACGGATGCCGACACGACGCAGATGTCCACCGCGACCGGGTCCTGGAGAATGCCGGCCTGTGCGCGGCCGCCCTCCTCGCGCTCCTGATCGACCCCACGTCCGGCCGGTTTCTCGGAACCGGGGTCATGCTCATCGACGGCTCGGCCGCGACGACGGTCAGATTCGTCGCCACAGCCTGAGCGGGGTCCGCCCGCCATCGGAACGGGCTTCGGGGCTTCGGGTGAGCCTGTCGGCGGGCCCACCGCTGTCGAGGCGAGACGAGATCATCCGCGCCGACAGCGAGACCCCCGCGTGCACTGTCCACTGCCGCGCCGACCCTCCTCGCTCCCTGCGACCTCGCCGAGAGCGATGCGGCCGCCCTGGCAGGGGCGAGGCGCTGCGGCAGTCACGGGGCGGGGTTCGCGTCCGACTGGTAGACGTACACCGCGAGGACCCTCCCCACGCTGGTCAACAGCAGCCGGCGCTCCTGGCCGTCAGCCGCGGGGATGATCCGGGCCTGTTGCGCTGACACGACCGCATCCGGGTTCTGTGGGTACCGGGTGCCTTCGATGCACGCCCGCGCGGTCGTGACGCCTGGCTCGGCGGAGAAGCCGCCGTCGGACGTGATCGTCAACAGGCCGCTGGTGTTGTTGCAGCCGTCATTCGCACCCCACCACAGCTGCCCGTCATCGCCGAACCGGGCGAACAGCGGCAGGCCGTCGGCGTCGCGCGCGCCGGTGACGTCCTCCCCGTGGAGCTGCATTGTCTGCCAGACGCCGAGCAGTTCGGAGGCTGATCCCACCGGTTCGCCGTCGTCCGCCGAGGGAGTTGCGGTTGCCGACTGGTAGGCGTACACCGCGAGCATCGCCCCCTCCCGGATCAACAGCAGCTGGCGCGGTTGGCCGTCCGCGGCGGGGATGATCCGGGCCTGTTGTGCGGACAGGACCGCCTCGGGATTCTGCGGGTACTGGGGTGCGTCCGGAAGGCACCCCCGCAAGGTTGTGCCGCCGGGAGCGGCGGAGAAGCCGCCGTCGGATGTGATCGTCAACAGCCCGCTGGTGTTGTTGCAGCCGTCATTCGCACCCCACCACAGCTGTCCGTCCCCGTCATCGCCGAACGAGGCGAACAGCGGCTGGCCGTCGATGTCGCGCGCGCCGGCGACGTCCTCCCCGTAGAGCTGCATGGTCTGCCAGACGCCGAGCAGTTCGGAGGCTGATCCCACCGGTTCGCCGTCGTCCGCCGAGGGCGTTGCGGCTGCCGATTGGTCGGCGTAGGCCGCCAGGACCCTCCCCCCGCTGATCAACAGCAGCTGGCGAGGTTGGCCGTCAGCGGCGGGGATGATCCGGGCCTGTTGCGCGGCCTGGACCGCCTGGGGGTTCTGTGGATACTGGGTGCCCTCGATGCACACCCGGTAGGCCACGGCGCCGCCGGGAGCGGCGGAGAAGCCGCCGTCGGACGTGATCGTCAACCGCCCGGTGGTCTCGTTGCAGCCGTCATTCGCACCCCATCGGAGCTGTCCCTCCCTGTCCTCGCCGAACGAGGCGAACAGCGGCTGGCCGTCGATGTCGCGCGCGCCGGTGACGTCCTCCCCGTAGAGCTGCATGGTCTGCCAGACGCCGAGCAATTCGGAGGCTGATCCCACCGGTGCCCCGTCGTCCGCCGAGGGCGTTGCGGCTGCCTCCGGGCCTCCTACAGACGAGGGCGGCGGGCTCGCGGCTGGCTGCAGACCGGCGACCACGATCCCAGCCGCCACAAGGACAGCCGCAGCGGACGCCAGGACCATGGCGGGGCGGCTGCGGCGCCGGCGGTGGCCGGCACGCAGGGCGGCGTCGATGTCGGTGGTGTCGGGCGGCGCCGGCGTGAGGACCGTGTCGAACATGCGGCGCATCTCGTCGTGGATCATGGCTGCTCCTGCAGGCTGAAGGAGTCGGGCAGCCCGCGCGCGGCCAACGCTTCGCGCAGGGTGGCGAGGCCGCGGCTGGTCTGCGATTTCACATTGCCGGCGCTGGTGCCCAGCGCTTCCGCGGTCTGGTTGATCGACAGGTCCTCCCAGAAGCGCAGAACGAGCACCGCACGCTGGCCCGGTGGGACCTCCCGCAGGGCAGCGATCAACTGCTCGCGGTAGCCGGTGGCGTCCAGGTCGGGGGCGGGATGGTCCGGGAGGGCCGAAGCGGGCCGTTCACGGCGCGACGGGCGGCGGAGGTGATCCAGATACAGGTTCAGCAGGACTCGTCGTGAGTACGCGTCGGCGTTCCCCGTCCCCGTCAACCGCGGCCAGGCGCGGACCATGCGGATCAGGGTGTCCTGCACCAGATCATCGGCCAGGAACCAGTCGCCGGACAGCAGGAACGCGGTGCGTCGCAGACCCTCGCGATTGGCCGTCGCCCAAGCGCGGAAGTCGGCGTCTGCATTCCTGCTCAAGGCAGCCTCCTGGTCGCCGTGCCGTTCCACGCATTAGACGGGATCCGGGGCATCGCGGGTTGCACGGTCCGATCCGCTCCCGGGCAGACCGCAAGAACCGCCCTCGACACAATGCTGCGCGGACCGCCCGCTCGCCCGGGCAGGGCCCCGCATGCCGGAGCCCCGGTCCGGCCCACCTGTGGCGGGCAGGCCGGGGCCAGGGCCAGGGCCAGCACGTTGGGCGGTGCAGCTGGCGACGATCTTGTGGTTGTTCTTCAAGGCTTGCAGGGCAAGGCATACCCGCCAGGAGGCGCCCGAACTGGCGGCAATCTCACACGGTGGGCTCTGTCACACCGCAGGCGCGGCTACCGCCGCTCCGCCGCGAGACGGAATGCCGCCGTTTCGTGATGGGTCCCGGTCGCCCTTGCTGCGTGGCTGGCCCCGGTCGTCCCGGGTCGATGCCGGGCAACGCGTCGATATTTCGGGGTGGCGCCGTGGCTGAGCGTGGGTTTCGAGGGCTGCCCGGGATTTCGACGCGTTCCCCCGCACCACTGCTCCCGCAGAGATGGGAGCGACCGATGCCCCCCCATATCCGGATTCCGGCGGGAAGACCCGGGATTCGGAGCGCACCGGGGCGGCGTGCCGTTGCCGTTGGAGCGGGTCGGCCATCGGTCGCTGGTCGGCTTGCCCGCCCGGTGCAGCGGTTGGAGGTCTCGCACCCGACGCGCATTGGCGACGCTGCGGCGCGGGCCGGTGGTTCCCGCCGGCGGGGCGCGAGGACGCACCCCTTGCGTGGGCGGATCGCCTGCGAGTCTGCACCCGCCAGCAGGTGCAAGCCCCGCACACGGGTGCATCTGCCCGCCCGTTGGACCGGCACCGCAGGGCCGGTCCAAACGATCTGCCAGCCGGCCGCCGCCCGATGAACCCGACAAGACCCCGCCACCCACACCCCCCGGCAGGTTCCGAAGCGACCGGGATCCCCGCGGGCCTCGACCACCGTCCGTTCAGCTCGGTCGGGCGAGCAGATCCTGGTGGTGGACGGTGACCGCCAGTCCGCCCGAGGCCGCCTGGGCCAAGCGGCGCTGTGCGTATTCCGCGGCATCGGCGCCGAGGTCGGGATGCTGCTTGCACGCGGCGGCCAACCATTCGGTGAACCATGCCGAGGCAAGTCGGGCCTGGTCGGGTCCGAGGCGCCAAGGGGTCGGCCGGACCACGACGTCGAGCCCCAGCCGAGCGAATCCGTCCATTGCGGCGGCGACCGCCGCGGGACCGAGCAGCCGCCCAGCGCCGGCGGTGCGCTGCTGGTGCGCGTTGAACGCCGCCTCGACCGATCGGTCGAACGGGTCCATGGGCGACAGCTCCACGTGGCCGGTGACGCTGAGGGCGATCAGCACCGGGCAGCCTGCGGCGGCGCATGCGACGACGAGGCGTCCGAGTTCCTCGGCGGTCAGCATGTCGAGCAGCGCGGAGGCGGTGATCAGATCCGCGCCCGCCAACTCCCCCGGACCCAGCCGGGTGATGTCCCGCTGTCGCGTCTCGACCGAGACCGGGGTGCCATCGGAGGCCCTCCCGGGCGCGTCCGCCGACGCTAGGGCCAGCAGATCGGAGTCCCGGTCGAGCATGAACCAGTACTGGGGGCCGGGCAGCCGCCCCGACAGCCAGCGGGCCATCGAGCCCGAACCGCAGCCCAGGTCGTGGATCACGACCCCGCCCGCGGGGGGCAGGCTCGGAAGCACTTCGGCCACGAGTTCGCGCGACCGGGCCGCCGCATCTGCCGATTCGCGCAACCGCAGCCACTCGGCACCGGCACGCACCGGTCCTCCCGTCATTCCGCCTCCAGCCCACCGGGACGTTAGCGCACCGCGCACGGCGGCTGGCACCGTGGGGGCCATGCAGCAGGACGACCGCGCCCGCTTCGACCGCGCGCTGCGCCGGGTCCGGGCCTCGGCCTACCCCAGCGGCGAGTTCGTCGGTCAGGAGAGCTTCATGCGGGCCAGCGAGATCCTGTCCCTGGCTGTCGCTGCGGGAATCGGTCCCGGAACATCCGTGCTGGACCTGTGCTGCGGAGTCTCGGGGCCGGGTCGGTTCATCGCTGCAGAACAGCGGTGCAGGTACCTGGGTGTGGACGCCAGCACCGCTGCCATCGACATCGCCAAGGAGCGGGCCGCCGACCCGGAGTGTCGGTTCCAGGTCTCCCGGATCCCCCCGGTGCCGGCCGGGCCCTTCGACGTCGTGCTGCTGCTGGAGACCATGCTGGCCTTCCCCGACAAGCCGGCCCTGCTCCGCGAGGTCTCCGCGGCCCTCGAACCGGGCGGGCGGTTCGCCTTCACGCTGGAAGAGGGGCCGCCCCTCAGCGAGGCGGAGCAGGGTGCCATGCCCGACTCCGACACGGTGTGGCTCACCCCCCTGCCGGAAATGCATACGTACCTGGAACAGGCAGGCCTGAAGGTCCGCCACCAGTCCGAGTGCACGCGATCCCACCTGGAGATCGTCGAGGGGCTGATCGATGCGCTGGCGGTCGACTCATCGGACCTGGCTGCGCTGATCGGACCGCGCGCCGTGGACGACCTGCTCACCGCCCACCGGCTGTGGAGCAACTGGATGCGATCAGGGCGGGTACGCAAGTTCGCGGTAGTCGCCGAGGCGCTGGAGAAGCCGTGAGCGGCCGATGGGGTGGCGCGTCGGAATCTGCCTGGCATCTCGTTTCCTTCCAGGCGCAGGTTCGGGCTGTGGCACGTGTACTCGCTCCGGCTCCCGGACGCGAATCCAACCGGTATCGGGATGTGGGGGCGGCTGGCCTTGAGGGTCGTCATATGTGCTGATGTCCGCAGGCTCCAACTCGTCGCGCTCCGTTGCGCCCGTCCGCACCCGAAGCCCCGGGGTTCTGCGTCGACCGGCCACGGGGGCAGTGCGATCGGGCGCTGCGGCCCTGATCAACACCACCTGCCGATCGGTGGCGCGGGCGGCGCGGCAACGCCGAGCGCGGCGATCACCGAAGCGGAGACCCGGGCCGCAACCCCACGAAGCCGGCAAGCCGATGAGCGCGAACCGACGGCAAGCACCGCCGACTGCACTAGATTTCGATCGTGCTGCTCGTTCGCAATGGCGATGTCACGACGCCGTTCTCGGTCGGGACCATCGCCCGGACCTTCCGGCTGGCGGGCATGCCCCTGGACCGGTCGTTGCAGGTGGCGACCGAGGTCGAGCGGGTGCTGGCCGCGCCCGGCGAGCACGCGCAGCCCGCGGCGCTGGGTTCCGAGGTCGAGGTCGACCACCTCATCGCCGTGGCGGCGCGACTGCTGACCGATGCCGGTGAGCACGAGACGGTGCGCCGGCTGCGGGTGCGCTGGTGGATCCGCCGGCGCCGCCAGTCGTTCGTGCTGGCCGTCGGCGGCACGTCGGGCGTCGGGAAGTCGACCGTCAGCCAGGCGGCCGCGATGGCGCTGGGGATCGACACCGTGCTCAGCACCGACATGGTGCGGGCGGTCCTCCGCGTCACGATGCACCCCGACCTCATCCCCGCGCTGAGCGAGTCCTCGTTCTCCGCCCAGCGGATGTTCCGGTCCAACCTGGCCGGCAACCGCCTGCTCACAGCCTTCGAGCAGCAGGCGTCCATCGTCGGGGCCGCGAGCCTGGGCCTGATCCGCCGCGCCCTGAAGGAGGGGCAGCAGGTCGTCATCAACGGGGTGCACGTCGTCCCGGGGCTGGTCGCCATCCCCGAGGACTGGTCGGTCTTCGGCTACGTGCTCACCGTCTCGGACCCGGCCGAGCACGAGCGCCGGTTCCGGGAGCGCTTCGACACCTTCAACCGCGACGCCGACCACGCGTTGGCCAGGATGCATGCGATCCGGGATCTCGACGAGTACATCGTCGCCCACGGCCGCGCCGCCGGCGCCCATGTGATCGAGTCAACGACCTTCGAGGAGACGGTGTCCGCGCTGGTCGGCGCGATGGCGCAGGACATCGACGAGGCCTATGACGTGGCGCACGCCTTCTAGCGCGGGAAGACCCGGCCCACCTCCCGCGCGCGGTGGCGCCGGACGTCCTGCGCCGTCGAAGCGGAGGGGATGCCTGTGAACGACCATGCTGTGGTGATCGCGGGGGGCGGTCCGACGGGGCTGATGCTGGCCGGCGAACTGGCGCTGGCGGGCGTCGACGCCGTCATCGTCGAGCGGCGGGTCGATCAGCAGGTCGACGGGTCGCGGGCCGGCGGCCTGCACGCGCGCACCATCGAGGTGCTCGATCAGCGCGGCATCGCGGAGCGGTTCCTGTCGGAGGGCACGACGCATCCGTTCGTGGGCTACGCCGGGACGTTCCTGGACATCAGCGACTTCCCCACGCGCCACAAGTACCTCCTGGGGCTGTGGCAGAGCCGGATCGAGCCGATCCTGGCGGGCTGGGTCGAGGAGCTCGGGGTGCCGACCCTGCGCGGCCGCGAGGTGGTGGGCTTCGCGCAGGACGAGCACGGCGTCGACATCGGGCTGTCCGCAGGCGCACCGCTGCGCGCGAGGTACCTCGTCGGATGCGACGGCGGACGCAGCCTGATCCGCAAGGCGGCCGGCATCGGCTTCCCCGGGTGGGAACCATCGACGAGCTGGATAATCGCCGAGGTTGAGATGGACGACGAGCCGCAGGTCGGCATGCGCCCCGAGGGCGGTGGCATCGGTCCCGTCGATCCGGGGGGCGGCGGCCCGTTCCGCGTCGTACTGGTCGAGCAGCACCTCGAGACGCCGGTGAACCCACCCTGGCCGACCTCAGCGAGGCGCTCATCTCCGCCTACGGGACGGACTTCCTGGTGCACAGCCCTTCCTGGATCTCCCGGTTCACCGACTCCAGCCGGCAGGCGGCGTCCTATCGTGCGGGGCGGGTGCTGCTCGCCGGCGACGCCGCACACGTGCACGGCCCCGCCGGCGGGCAGGGCCTCAACACCGGCGTGCAGGATGCGGTGAACCTGGGATGGAAGCTGGCCCAGGTTGTCGACGGGACGTCGCCCGACAGCCTGCTGGACACCTACCACGGCGAACGGCATCCGGTCGGCGCCCGGGTGCTGCGCAACACCATGGCCCAGATCGCGCTGATGCGCACCGACGAGCGCAGCAAGGCTCTCCGCGAGGCCGTGCTGGACCTGCTGACCATGGACGAGCCGCGCAGGCGGATCGCCGGGATGATCTCCGGCCTGGACATCCGCTACGACCTCGGCGAGGGGCATCCGTTGCTCGGGCGGCGCATGCCCGATCTGGACCTCGACACCGCCGGCGGCGCGGTGCGCGTCTTCACCCTGCTGCATCGCGGCCGCCCGGTGCTGCTCAACCTCGGCACGCCCGGCAGTTTCGACATCTCGCCGTGGGCGGACCGCGTCCGGCTGATCGATGCAGAGCATGTCGGCACCTGGGAGCTTCCAGTGCTCGGCGAGGTGGCCGCGCCCGACTCGGTGCTGATCCGTCCCGACGGCCATGTGGCATGGGTCGGGGGCCCGGCCGGCGCGGGGCTGCGCGATGCGTTGATCACCTGGTTCGGGGCGCCGACAGCGTAGTACGCCGACACCGCCGGAGCGTCCGCCCTGCATCCGTGTTGCCGACTGCGGCACGCTGGCTGCATCAGGAAGGACATGCGCATGGACGTCGCCGCGGGGACGATCCGCCGGTCCGATCTGCCGGGACTCCCCCCGGTGCCTGCGGGGCACCGCGATGGGTGACGGGCTGCGCCCCGATCGGGCGGATGAGGTCTTCGGGGACTCTGCGATGTGGTGGGGCTCCCTGCCGGTCCTCTTTCAGGGGTTGGCCTTCCCGAGCGGACCATGGCGGCCGCCCGCCCGGCCCCGGGCGGGCGACGGAAGCCGGTTCGACTACTGGAACCCGTTGCTGCATCTGCTGCTGGGGCCCTTGGGCTGGGGCGATCCCGCCCTGGGCATCCGCAGGTGGATCCGGCAGGGGATGCCGGTCCGTGATTCGGCTACGTACGTGCTGAGGAGATGGTGGGGCGAGGACGCTTCGATGATCGTCGAATGGGACAGCCACGAGCATCGGGTCCCCACCATGATCGCGCAACAAGTCGCCGAGTCCTCGCGCGCCGGCAGCATCCGGGGTGCTACCCGGCGCCCCGGAGCGGGCACCGACCCCAGGCAATGGCCCGCGCACTGGAACGATGTGCTCAGCGGCGGCTGGGACCCCCTGCACTTGAGCAGCCACGTGGGCCCGATGCTCGTTTCGCCGAATCCCGAGTCCGGCGAGGGCCGGCTCCTCGCGTCGGACGGAGCCTCGCGCAGCGTGCTGCTCCTGCCGCAGTACCGCGGCTGGCTGCGGCTGGTGCATGAGAGCCCGACCGCGGGACCCGTCGATGTCGTGGTCCTTCCCCTGGGCTGGCTGGGCACCTATCGGCGAGGGGCGGGGCGGATGCACGCCGCGTCGGAAGAGATGCACCTGCTGGGCTGGTAGGAGCAGGCTGCCGGGGCTCATCTCAGCGGATCCAGCCTCCGGATGAGCTCGAACACGTGGTGCGCGCGGCGCTGAGCGTCCTCGGAGGCCTGCTGGTGGCCGCGTGCGGCTGCTTCGGCCGCCTGGTGATCCAGTTCGGCGCCGGCGGCCCGCAGATCGGCCACGATGTGATGCAGAGCCACCCGCCAGGACGGCTCGTCTGCTTCGCAGTCGGCTCGGTAGGACGTGATCTCGGCGGCCTCGGCGAAGGATTGCACGGCCGTCCAGTGGTCGCCCTGGGCGTGCGCCACCTGGCCGTACAGCTGCAGGGTCATGGGGAGGTCGGGCTGATCGGTCCGATGCGGTCGGGCGGCGTGCAGCATCCGTGCGATGTGCAGGGCGCCGGACAGGTGCTCCCGAGCGGCCAGCAGGTCGCCCGCCTCAGCAGCCACAACGCCCGCGCGCCGCAACGCGAAATGCAGGTTGCGCCGCAGCGCCATGTCGTGCGACTGCTCCCCCGCGATGCGCCGGGACAGGTAGACGCCTTCGTCGAGGGACGCGCGCGCAGCGGAGAGCTCGCCGACCTTCACCTGCGCCGCACCGAGCTCGAACAGCGCTCCGGCCAGGCTCTGCACCAGTTCCGGGTTACCCCGATCCGCGTCGAGCAGCCTCCGCTGCCGCACCACCGCATCCTCGGCGACCAGCGCTTCGAGGTGAAGCTGATCGGAAGGTTGGGCGCTGCCTGACAGGACATCGGCAGACGAGGTGCGATCGGCAACCAGCACAGTTGTTCCCCTTCGAGGTCGATTTCACGGTTGTGTACGTGATACCCCGTTGCGGCAGGATTATCCGGCGGTGAGGAGTCCAATTCCACCTGCCTGTGCGGCTGCAATCTCGATGGTGCGGCCAGCCAGCGGTGGCGGCAGCGAGTCCGATTCGCTGGGCGTTCTGCTCGGGCCGCCGCGCAGCCGCCCGCTGCCGATCGTTGATCGCGGCAGGGCAATACGTTGGAAGCATGGTCGCGGTTCGCCAGCGTCTGGCCGACGATGCGTTGGCGTGGCTGCTGCGCGGCGATGTCGCTGTCCAGTTCCAGACCTATCGGGATCTCTTGGGCGACGAGCGTCCGGAGCTGCAGCGACGCATCGCGTCTGAGGGCGGCGCGGGGGTGATCCTGGCGGCGCACAGCGAGCCGGGTTGGGGTCGCGGGTTCTATGAACCGAAGTGGACCTGTCCCCACTACTCGCTGCTGGAACTCCGCGACCTTGCAGTGGCGCGCGATCAACCTGTATGCGTGGGCGAGGTGGCGGCGGCGATGGAGCGGCACAAGGGCGGTGACGGAGGCTTCAACCCAGCGGACTCGGTGAAGGAGTCGGACGTCTGTATGAACGGGATGTTCCTGGCGTTCGGCTGCTACTTCGTCGCGGGCTCGGCAAGCCTGCAGAGCATTGTGGACTTCGTGCTCCGACAGCGGCTGGACGACGGCGGATTCAACTGCCGTGCGAACCGCTCGGGCGCCCGGGTGTCGTCCGTGCACTCGACGACGAGCGTCATCGACGGGCTCTCGGAGTATCTCAGGAGCGGCTATACGTACCGAGCGGCCGAGGTCCGAGACGCCATCGGTACCGCGACCGCGTCGCTGCTGGCGCGGCACCTGTACCAGCGCCGGTCGGGCGGAGAACCGATCCGTGTGGAGTTCACGAGGCTCCATCATCCCGCGCGCTGGCACTTCGACGTGCTTCGCGGGCTCGATGTGCTCCGCAGCGCCGGGACAGTGTACGACGACCGGCTCGACGCCGCCGTGGACGTGGTGCTCCGCCGTCGGCATTCCGATGGCCGCTGGCCCGCGGCGGCACAGTATCCCGGCCGCGTTCACCACACGTATCCCCGTGCGGGCGAGCCGAACAGGTGGATCACCCTGCGAGCTCTTCGCGTGTTGGCCTGGGCCGCGTCATGACCGCAGGCCGTCCACGCGGTCGACGGTCAACGAGTCGGACGCGCGACGCTATTCCGGGTGCTTCGGAATCTGACGGGGTGTACGGGTGCCACGGCTGCAGCATCCGGCCGGTGGGCGGGTTGCGGTCGTGGGACCGGCCCCGCGATGCCGGTGGGTCGGAGGGCAGATGCACCCTTTCGGCGGGGCTATGCACCCGATACGGGGGTGTTTGCGGCGGTCCACGGCCTGATGTTGCACCCGATCGGCCGGGGGTTCTGGCGCCCGCAGCGTGGGCTCCCAGAGGGTGTCGCGGGCGAAACGCCCCTCCGCCACGGGTGCAAAGCCCCCGGACCGGGACGGGTGCGAACTCGGGGGCGATCCGCCCACGCAAACGGGTCTGCGTGCGCATCGAAGCGGCCCGGCGATCGGGGATCAGAGCCCAACCGGGGCGACTCCCCGGACGGCTGTCGCCTCCTTGATGTAGGCCTGTTTGCCGGTGAGGTTGTACAGGACCTTGGCGATTGCCGGGACGTGGCGCAGCAGCATGGCACGCTCTTCCTCGGTCGCGTCCTCCAGCACGCCGCCAAGGCCTTTGATCAGGTCCGGTCTTGGTGTGCTCGCCAGTGTGTGCGCCGCCAGGAGTCCCCACTCGTCCTCGCTGATGAACTGCTGCGCGAGCGGAAGGATGTCGGACTCCTCCTGGTCCAGGTGCGCCAGGAGGGGTACCGACATTTCTTCGATGGCCTCGGCGAAGGCCTCGCGCGCCGTCGGGTCGGCGGTCTGCGCCCAGGCCTCCCCCAGCACGGCGGCCTTCGCCAGCGCCGGGTCGATCCCGCGATGCTGGTCCTGCATCGCATCGAGCAGGTCCAGGTGGTCGGTTGCCCGCTCACGCAGGCGAGGCCACAGTTCGAGGTCTTCGCCTTCGTGATGGTGGTGGAGCAGGTCGAAGTCCTTCTGCAGGTGGGTGGAGACGAGTTGCGCCTGGTCGGTGTCGCCGGCGTCCACGCGCCGAACCCAGCCCGGGCCCTGCCCGAACTCGCGCCGGAACAGCTTATGGACCACGACCATTTCGTGGGTGAACGGCAGCTGCGAACCGGCCTGCTGATCGGGGGGACCCTCCCCGGAGCTGGCCCTGTACCGCGCGAATCCGGTTGCCGCCAGGGCCGCCGACGACGTCAACGACAGCGAGATCGCCACAGCCGTGGCGGGGGTCCAGGACGCCGGCCGGCGGGTGACCGGCTCGATCAGGTGCCCGGCGATCGTGGCCAGCCCGATCGCCGCGGCAGCTGCGGCTGGGCCGGGTCGGCCCGCGTCCGCCCGGCGGGCGGCGAACAGCGCTGCTGCGGGCATGAACCACGGCGGCGCGATACCCGTCCCCCAACCGACGGCCACAGCCGATCGAACGTCGAGCGGGATCGAGATGCCGAATGGCTCGCCCGGAACGTCGTCCCGGACGGCAACGCAGCTGCCGAACACGGTCGTACCCGCGTACGCCAGGGCGGCGGCGGTCAGGGCGGTTTGACTGGGGCTGGATGTCATGTCGGGCGCTCCTCTCCCGTGCGTGTCATCTGGCTGCCTTGTTGGGCGGGCAGCCCGAATCCGCCGTCACGCCGGCACTGTACCGCGCGGCGCGGTGCTGAGTCCCTCAGCCAGACCCGGGCACCTTCCGCGGGTGGAGCGCTTCCACGGCCGGACCTTCGATCACCTCGCCGTCGAGGCCGAACCGGGAGCCGTGCAGCGGGCAGTCCCATGTCTGTTCCACATCGTTGTAGCGGACGATGCCCGCGATATGGGTGCATCTGGCGCTGCATGCCCTGAGCCGGCCGTCGATGCGGCTCACCGCGACCGGGGCCGGCAGGTGGCGCAGCACTCCGGCGCCGCCTTCGGCGGGTAGCTTGGCGGAGCTCCGCGGATCGCTCGCCCACCCCCGCACCAGCTCCAGCCCCACGTCCAGGTTGATCCGCATCAGCCGGCCCCCGGTGCCCGAGCCGCGCGGGATGCGGGGCCGCAGCGGTGCGGCCCACGCCGGCGCCCGGTCCTGCATCATGCCCACCAGGGCGATGGCGGCGGCGGACCCGTTGGTGATGCCCCACTTGCTGAAGCCGCACGCGAACAGCAGCCGGTCGGGAGCCACCCGGTGCGCGGAACCGATATGCGGGAGCACATCGGCGCTGATGTAGTCCTGCGCCGACCAGCGGTGCTGCTCCCCCGGCGGTCCGAAATGCTGCTCCCCCCACTGGAGCAGCTGCCGCAGATGCCCGCTGGCAGGCAGCTGCTTGCCGGTCGGATGGCCGTGCCCGCCCACCAGGAGCACCTCGCGGCCGGATGCGTCGGTGGCGGTCCGCAACGACCGGGTCGGCCCGTCGCCCACCGACAGGTACATGCCCTGCGGCCGATCCGGGCGCTCGGCCCAGCCGCTGACCGCGTAGGAGCGGCTCGGCGAGGACACCGCGAACATCAAGGTGCGTAGCGGGAACGGCAGCAGGGTCGCCAGCACCACCCAGCGCGCGGTCAGCCGCAATCCGCCGCAGTCCACGACCATGCCGCCGGCCTTGTCCGGCGTCACCCCCATCGCCCGTAGCGGCCAGGCAACCTCGGCACCGGCCTGCCGGGCCTGCGCCACCAGCCAGGCTATGTAGGCGCTCGGGTCCAGCTGCAGCTGATCGGCCACCTGGACCCCGCCCCCGGTGGTGAACGGCAGCTCGTCGGTCGCCGCGACCTGTGCTGCGACTCCAGCTGTGCGCAGCGCCGCCGCCTCGGCCTCGATGCGCCCGCGCCCGGCCTTGTCCGCGGCGTAGCTCCAGGCGTCCCGCTCCTCCCAGGGCACGCCGCTGCCCTGCAGGTTGGACCGCAGAAGCTCCATGCCGGCCCGGTTGGCGTCGATGTAGTGCCGCAGCACCCCGGAGCCGTGTCGGCGCAGGATCTGCGATGCGGTGGTGCCCTGCAGAAGGGTGGCCTTGGCCGTGGATCGCCCCGTGGTGCCGGCGCCCGGCCAGCGGCCCTCCACGACAGCCACCCGCATGGCGGCACGTGCCGCCAGGTGCGCGGTGGTCAGGCCGACGATCCCGGCGCCGACGACCACGACGTCGTACCGGCCGGACTCCGTGAGTTCATCGGTCCGCAGCCCGGCCGGCAGCGCGGGCCAGAGCGTCGAAGTGGGTGCAGCCATCGATCTCAGCCCCCGTCGATCCTCGGCGCCGGACGGCGGGATGCTGGGTGGACGTTCATCGGAATCCTCCTGATGCGCCAATCTTGATGGACCGGACACGCCGGGCCGGCACGTCCTCCCGGTACCCGCGGACGGCTGGCTGAGCGCTTCGGACCGGATCCCTCAGCGGCCATCGGCCAGCGCACGGGCCACCAGGCGCAGCACGGGTGTGCTGAACCCCAGCTCGCAATGCTGGCCCGGTACCTCGACGTGTCGGGTCGGGCTCAGCGGGTTCGGATCGAGGCAGGCCTGCCAGGCGACCATGGAATCGGCCTTGCTGTAGAACGCGGTCACCGGAACCGGCATCGGTCTGGAGTTGCGGCGCGCAACCATCCGGTCGATCTCGTCCAGCTGCCTGCCGCCCGATCGGTAGCTCGCTGCCGCGAACGTGTATTTCGGACCTCCGACAACCGGGGAGGCGAGGGTGACCACATGGCTCACCGCATCCGGCGCCCGGCGGGCGACCTCGCGTCCGATCACCCCGCCCCAGCTCCAACCCACGATCCGGACCGGTCGCCCTGATTCCGCCGCGTCTCGCTGCACCAGGTCGACGACCGCCGACGCGAAGTCCTCGAACTCCCCCTTGTTGACACCCAGCCCCCAGCCCCGGGCGCGAAACCCGCGAGATCGCAGGTACCCGCGCAGGGCGACCGTCGTGATGTCGCTGCAGAGGTAGCCGGGCAGCACGCGGACCGTCCCCCCGTCGCCGCGGGGAGGCTGGGGCGGGACCGCCAGCCCCGGGAGCGTGATGAGGCCCCGGAGGAAGCCCCCGACCTCCCCGGCGGGTCGAATGTGCGGGGCCGACACGGCCTGCCCTGCTACCGAGTGATGGAACACGAGTTGCCTCTCTGCCTAGCGAATCGGGTCCAGCGGACCCAGCGTCAGGTCCGCCTGCGGACCGGCAGCGCCACCGCCGCGCCCGCCACTGCGATGCCGATCCCCGCGCTCTGCAGCCCGATGCGCCGCGACGCCGCGGCGTCGATGGCCCGGGCCTCGGGATCGACCACGTCCTGGGTCTGGCCCAGCGCGCCGAAGTTGTACACCCCGCGCGACCCGAATCCGGCGCAGAAGTGCGAGCGGGCCTGGATGTAGCCGGAAGCCGATGCGGCCGCGGGCAGTGCGACCAGGAGTCGCGTCCAGCGCGGCGCGTTGAGGAGGGTCACCACCGACAGGAGTGCAACGGCTGCCGCCGCCCCGGCGTGGCCCGCCTGCCGCCGCCGTGCGATCTCGGCAGGGCCGATGTTGCAGACGCCGGGCTGGTAGTCGCTCACATGGCAGATCGTAGGCGTCGACGTCCGGGTGCGCACCCGAGCGGTCCCCGGCACCGGGGATAGGGACGATGGAGGTGAGGCACCGTCTCTGCGCCCTCACTCCGGCCGCTCCGCCTCGTCTGCCAGGTTCTGGGCGCCCGACTTGGTGCGCAGTTCGCGGCGCGGCATCACCAGCGACAGCAGCAGCGCGATCGCCGCCGCGACCAGCGCGACGGTGAATGCCGCGGCCGACGCCTGTCCCATGATGTCGACGAACGCGTCGAAGAGTCCCGGGGCGGTGTCCTTGATTTGGTCGAGCTCCACCGGTCCGACGACCTCGCGGGCCTGCTCCAGCTGTGCGGGGTCGGGGGCCTCCGGCAACAGGTCGCGGAAGGTGCCGGTGAGGACGGCGGTGGCCGCGGCGACGCCGAGGGTCTGGCCCAGCGAACGGATGAGGGACAGCGACGAGGTGCCCACGCCCAGGTCGCGGACCGCGAGGGCGTTCTGCGCCGCGACCGTGATCGCGTTGTTGCACATGCCCAGGCCTGCGCCCGCGACCATCCCTCCCAGGAGGACGTACCAGGTCGCAGCGTTGTGGTCCAGGCGGGACAGCAGGAACGCGCCCATCGCCAAGGAAGCCGTCCCTGCGATGAGGGGCTCCTTGTACTGTCCGGTCCTGGACACATACCGGCCGGTGGCCACCCCGAGCACCACCGTCGCCAGCGTGAGCGGAAGCATCGCCAAGCCGGCCCTGGCCGCCGGGATGCCGGAGACCAGCTGCAGGAACGACGGGACGAGGAAGAACACGCACAACTGGGCCGCGGAGACCGTGGCTCCGATGGCGACGGCCACGGAGTACGGGCGGTCCCGGAACAGCCGCAGCGGCACCAGGGGGTTGGTGGCGCGCGACTCGCGCCACACGAACAGCGCCAGCCCCGCCAGCGAAACGCCCAGGAGTGCGGCCGCAGTCGGCGAGGACCACTCGAATCTGGCGCCTCCGCCCTCCAGCAGGGCCAGCACCGCGAGCAGCGTTGCGCTGAGCAGCACGACGCCGGCGACGTCGAGGTGCAGCGGCGATCGCTTCACCGGAACGTGGAAGTTCTTCACGACCAGCACCAGGCTCACGATGCCGAACGGGACGTTGATGAGGAAGATCCAGGGCCAGCCGGGGCCCTCCGCAAGAGCTCCGCCCAGGATCGGCCCGAAGATCATGGCGCCGCCGAAGACCAGCCCGCTGAAGCCCGCGTACTTCCCCCGTTCCCGCGGGCTGAACAGGTCCCCCATCGAGGCGAGGCCCAGCGTCATCAGCCCTCCCCCGCCCAACCCTTGCAGCGCGCGCACCCCGACGAGGACCTCGATGGTTGGTGCGAAGGAACAGGCCACCGAACCCGCCAGGAAGACGCACACCGAGATCACGAACAGGCGCCGGCGCCCGAACGCGTCGGACAGCTTCCCCCAGATCGGAACCGTGAGCGTCGCCGTCGTGAGGTAGGCGGTCATGATCCAGCCCGCCTGGGACCCGGCGTCCAGGTCGGCGGCGATCGTCGGGAGCGCCGTCATGACGACCGTGCCGTCCAGGGCCCCCATCGCCATCCCCATGAGCAGGCCGATGAATGCCGGGATGGGCTTCAGGGCGTTGGTCACGCCCCACAGTATTGCCGTGCTTCGATCGCGAGGGGGGCTGCGAAGCGTCTTCGCGCCATGGTGGTGCGAGCCCAGGGCCTGCCGGGGCCCGCCGGGATGCGCCTGCGACCGGATCTCGCGGCCGGTGACGCCGCACGGGAAGGCGTCCGGAATCGATGCGACGCGTCAACGCCCTCTGCGGCGTCTGGAGGCGCGACCGCTCAGCGTGCCGCTGTGACGATGTGCGACCGACGGAGGTCGTCCGGTCCGGTGCACCCCAGCAGCGACAGCGCGTTGACCAGCTCATCGCGCAGGATGTCCAGGACCCTCTCGGCCCCCGCCGAACCATCGACGGCCAGACCCCACAGCAGGGGCCGGCCCACCATGACAGCCCGTGCTCCCAGCGCGAGGGCCGCGGCCACATCGGTGCCCCGCCGGATGCCCCCGTCCACCAGGACCTCCATCGAGTCCCCGACGGCGTCGAGGACTTGCGGGAGCACCTCGGCGGTCGCCAGGGCTCCGTCGAGCTGGCGGCCGCCGTGGTTCGACACCACGACCGCGCCTGCCCCGTGCTCCGCGGCCAGCCGGGCGTCCTCGGCGGTCTGGATCCCCTTCACCAGGACCGGCAGCGGGGATGTGCTGATGAACTGATCGAGATCGCTCCAGGTGAGGCGGGATTCGACGATGGAGAAGAACTCCTCCACCGTGACGCCTTCCGATCGGCCGAGCGCCGCCTCGACCGCCGGGATGCGCAGACCGGCCGGCACCCGGAACCCGGTTCGGTGATCCCGCTCGCGCCGACCCGGGACGGGGGCGTCCACGGTGATCGCGACGGCCGTGAATCCGGCGGCGACCGCCTGCTCCAGCAGCGCCTGCGACACACCGCGATCCCTGGTCACGTACATCTGGTACCACCTCGGGCTCCCCGGTGCCGCGGCCGCCACTTCGGCGGGGGAAGAGCTGGCCAGCGTCGACAGCGTCATGATGGTGCCCGCCGACGCGGCCGCCCTCGCCATGCCGGTCTCGCCGTCGGGGTGGGCCATCCGCTGCAGGGCCATCGGGGCGATCACGACCGGTAGGGAGATCGGCGTTCCCAGCAGGGTGGTGCGCGCCGATGTCGTGCTGACGTCGACCAGGACCCGCGGCCTGAAGCGGATGCGGGCCCACGCCGCGATGTTGTCGCGCAGCGTGCGCTCATCGGCGGCCCCGCCCGCGTAATAGCCGTGGGTGCCTGCTGGGAGCATGGCCGCGGCGGCCGCCTCGTAATCGTCGATCGAGATCAACTCGGTCACAGGAATGCTCCGTCCTCGTTGCTGGGTGCCGCCGGTGGCGCTGTGCTGCGGCCGGGGATCGGCAGGGCATGGCGAGTATGCATCCGTTCCGGGCGTTTCGGCAGCCCCTGGCCGCCCAGGGGCGTGCATCCTTGGTCCTGCGGAATCTGGCAGTGAGTGCGGGTCGGCGGCGTGTCCCTGGGTCCAGGATCGGGCCCCGGCGGGCGGATCGTGGAACCGGCTGTATGCCCACCGGCCGCAGAACCGGGGATCAGCACGACCCGAGCGCCCCGACCCGCGCCAGCGGGAGCGG
>CAZECO010000016.1:159-6731 GCA_964510455.1 uncultured Actinomycetes bacterium | reverse complement strand
CGGTCCTGCTGGGCGGCGACCGCAGCGGTCTGGCGCTTGAACCCCTCGTGGTCGTAGGAGCGGTCGTACGCCCTCCCGGCCAGGTCGGCAAGGTACTCCTCGTCGAATTCGTAGCCTTTGGAGCTGATCAACCTCGCAGCCTCGATCGCGATCGCTTGGGCGGACATGCGGTCGGCGGCCGCCTCGTGCCGCAGCAGGCGCAGCAGCACCGATGTCTTCGGCCGGCCGACCAGCTGCGAGCCCGTGGAGGTCATGATCAGCGTCAGGCTGCGGACCCTGCTGCGGTGTCGGACGGCGACCGACTGGGCGATGAAGCCGCCCATGGAGATCCCGACCAGGTGCGCCGATGGAAGGTCCAGAGCATCGAGCAGTCCGACGGCATCGTCGGCCATGTCATCGATCGTGTACGGCGGCCGCTTCCTGCGCAGCAGGGCCTCGAAGTAGGTGGGAGCGGGGGCGCCGTCGAGATGCGTGGACAGTCCGACATCCCGGTTGTCGTAGCGGATGACGAAGTGCCCGCGCTCCGCGAACTGGTCGCACATCTCATCCGGCCAGGCCAGCATCTGTCCGCGCAGCCCCATGATCAGCAGCAGCGGCGGCTCGCTGGGCTTCCCGAAGGTCTCGTACGCGATCTCGATCCCGTTCGCTTCGGCGGTTCGCACGTCCATGGCCAACCAGGCTATCGCCCCGATCACCTCGCCCATGCCGGCCACACCACTGGCGGTGCAGGGGTGGCCGGGGCCACAGTCGAAGAGAGGGCACGGCCTTCCGGAGGTGGCGCGATGACTGCGTTGGGAATCACTGGTGCCTTCGCGCTGCTGCTATGGGTCTCGTTGCTGTACGTGCCGTTCCGCTGGCGACCTCTCGGTCTGTACCTGATCACGCCGAAGGTGTTGGCCGCGGGGTATGTCGCGTTCATCGCCGTCGGCAGCGCGGCCGTCGCGGTCCTGGGCGCGCTGGGGGGTTCGTGGTGGATCGCGATTCCCGCCGGTGCGGCGGCTGCCGGCGGTATCGCGGTCATGGTGCGGGTCGGTTCGGTCAGGCCGGACCTCACCGGCGTCCTCGGTGAGGGCTGGGAGCAACTTGTCCCGCATCTCACGGGCGCGGGCATGGTGACTCGCAGCTGGCGCGGGGGGCTGCCCGCCAGCCCGGACCCCCGGTTGCGCCGGGATGTGCCCTTCGCGACCATCCCGGGCAGCGGCCGGGTACTGCTCTGCGACGTCTGGCTGCCGCCGGGGGACGTGCCGGCGTCCGGGGTGTCGGTCGTCTACCTGCACGGCAGCGCCTACTACCTGCTGGACAAGGATTTCGGAACCCGGCCGCTGTTCCGACACCTGGCCTCCCAGGGCCATGTCGTGGTGGACGTCGCCTACCGCCTGTTTCCGGAGACGGATGTGCCGGGGATGGTCGCCGACGCCAAGCGAGCCGTCGCCTGGGTGAGGGGGCGGGCGAAAGGCCTGGGCGTGGATCCCGATCGGATCGTGCTTGTCGGCGGGTCCGCCGGCGGCCATCTCGCCCTGCTGGCGGCGTTCGCCCACGAGGACCCGGCCCTGACACCTGCGGAGCTGCGCGGCTCTGACCCGCGGGTGGCCGCCGTCGCGTCGTTGTACGGGCAGGTGAGCCTGGAGGCGATGTACCAGCACACCGCCCAGCACGAGGTGTGCCGCCCGGACGATCCGCAACCCGACTGGACCGCGCCGCCGTCGAACGGGCTGGTGCGGCTGTTCGGCGCCGATGTCGCCCGGCTGAGGCTGCAGTTCGGGATGTACGGCGGCCGCTGCGACTGGCTCGTGGGCGGCACGCCCGGCGAGGTCCCCGAACGCTACGCGCAGGTGTCCGTGCTCAACCGCGTCGGCCCTGGCTGTCCGCCCACGCTGCTCATCCACGGGACGCACGACGAGATGGCGCCCGTCTCCGCCGTGCGGCAGCTGGAGGACCGGCTCCAGCAAGCCGGTGTCCCGGTGGCGGCCGTGTACCTGCCGCACACCGACCACATGTTCGACCTCATCGGCACGCGGTGGTCGCCGGCCGCCCGGGTCGCCATCCACACCCTCGAGCGGTTCCTCGCCATGGCCCGCAACCCACGTGCGCGCGTGGACGATCCGCCGCCGGCAGCCGAACGACCTGAGTTCCCGGGAAGCCCTGGCGATGGAGGCCGGACCCCGCCGGCCGGGAGGCGCGGCTACGAGGCGAGCAGCTGAGCCGCCAGTGCAGCCCCCCAGCGGCGCGCCCGTTCCCTTTCGCCGTCGACCAACGGCCCCGGCTTGTCCTTGACCAGGACGTGCAGGGCATCGGCGGCGTCCTCGAAGCCGTTCTCGTACAGGACCATCTTGATCTCCAGCGAGGCATCGTCCGGACTGGCGAGGTAGTCGGGGTGGTCCATCCGGCAGTCGAAGATGGCCATCCTGGTCTCGCCGCTGTTCGGTTCGAGCCTGCTCAGCCACTCGCGCAGCCCACTGCGGCTGGAGACGACCGCGTGGCCGGCCAGGTGCTGTGCCTCCACCCGGGAATCGGGCGAGGGCAGGGCCATGTAGTGGTTGGGCCCGCCCACCACCAGCAGATCGAGGTCCGCGGGCACCGAAGTCGGTGCCCCCGCGACCTCGGACAGCCCGGCACTCGCTCCGGCATCGGCCAGACCCGCCGCGACCGCCTCGGCGATCGCCTGGCAATTGCCGAACATGGACTCGAAGACGACGAGAGCCTTCACGGTCATCAGAATAGGGGGTCGCGCGGACGCGGCCGGGGCCGGGCTGCGCGCTGGCACGCGCCGCGGCGGGCTCAAGCGAGACCCGGCCAGGCCGGCGGACGGTAGCCGTCGAACGCCCGTCCCTCGGCGTCGACGCCGGTGGCTGCCAGGAGCGGAGCCGGCAGGATGCAGGCGAAGAACGTCAGGCCGAGGGCGTCCGATTCCGCAACGGGGAGGACGGTGACCTCGTCCCCCGTGGCAAGGCTCAGCCGCAACCGGCGGATCCGGGGATCTGCTCGAGCGACCACGTAGGTCGGCCCTTGATCGCTGCGGTGCACCGAGAGGTTGATGCTCTCGCCGTCGTACAGGGCAGGGCCGGCCATCCCGCCGCCCCCGACCTGCGAGCCGTCCGCAGCGGTCAGGGCAAGCAGCGTGGTGAGGTCGGCCGCATCCCCCGAGACGAGCAACCGCCACCGGAATCCCCCGGCCGCGCCCCCGTTCGCCAGCTCCGTGTAGCCCTTATCCACGGGGTGCATTATCCGCCACCGGCTGCCGGTGGAGCTGGTCCGCGCAGCGATGCGGCTGTCCGTCGCCGATCATCGAACCATGCCTCGGGTGCCGCTGCACAGCAGCCCGACCCCGCGACGGCGGCCTCGGATGATCATGATCCGCCGTCTCCCGCACTCGATCAGTTCCTTCTGAGGCTCCAACACGGAATCCCGCGGCTGACAAGGCGCCCGTCGCACAGGCGGCGTGCGTTAACGTCCCGGTCATGACCCCGCTCGACCACACCCCGGCGGCAGTTGCCCCCATCCCTTCGGAGGCCGCGCGGTGGGGTCGGGCCGTGGCTTGTCTGGCCGGACTCGGCGTCACCCTCGGCGTGGCCCTGGACCACATGCATGTGGCGTCCGGCACGATCTCCTACACCCTGCCGAACCTCTTCGGCCAGGCCTGGTGGGCGTTCCCGCTGTTCGCGGTCGCACCGGTGCCGCTGGGCATCGCCCGTCCCGCAGCCGAGCGGCTCCTCGGCGTCGACATCGTGCCGCCGACCTGGGGCGCCACGGTGGTTGCGGTGGCGCTGTTCGTGAGCGCCTACCTCGCCAGCGGACTGGTTCCCGGCGGGGCCGCCGCCCGCTGCGCGGTGCTGGGTGCACTCTTCATAGCCGCGTGGTGGGTGGCGGATCGTCGCCCGTTGGGGCTGCTGCTCGCGGCCGGAGCGGCCGTCGCAGGCACGACCGTCGAGGTGATCCTGGTCGCGGCCGGCCAGTTCGCCTACGCCGCCCCCGACGCGCTGGGCGTCGCGGCCTGGCTCCCTGTGCTGTATGCGACGGCGGGGGTGTCGGTCGGCGCGCTGGGGAGCCGACTGGTCGACGGCGCCTGACCCGCCGATCAGACCTCGGCCCGGCGCAGCCGCAGCGCGTTGGCGATGACGGAGACGCTGGACAGGCTCATCGCGGCAGCCGCGATCATCGGGGACAGCAGCAGCCCGGTGAACGGGTAGAGCGCGCCGGCGGCGATGGGGATGCCGAGGGTGTTGTAAAGGAACGCGAAGCCGAGGTTCTGCTTCATGTTCCGCACGGTTGCGGTGGAGACGCCGCGGGCGGCGGTGATGCCGCGCAGGTCGCCCTTGACCAGGGTGATCTGCGCGGCGTCGATGGCGATGTCGCTGCCGGTGCCCATCGCGATGCCGATGTCGGCCTGCGCGAGGGCGGGGGCGTCGTTGATGCCGTCCCCGGCCATGGCGACCTGCCGCCCCTGCTGCTGCAGGTCGGCAACGATGCGGAGCTTGTCGTCGGGCTTCACCCCGGCATGCCAGGCGTCGATGCCCAGGGTCTCCGCGACCCGGCGGGCCGGCCCGGGGGCATCCCCGGTGGCCATCACGACCGCCACGCCGTCGCCGTGCAGCGCGCGCACGGCGGGCGGTGTGGAGTCCTTGATCGCGTCGGTGAGTGCGATGACCCCGATGCGTTCGCCGTCGACTGCCGCGCTGATGACGGTGGCGCCGGGCTCGGCCCGCTCCTCGAGGGCGTTATCGTGCCCGATCCGCTCGGTGTGCAACAGGGCCAGGCTGCCGACCACGGCAGGGCGTCCGTCGATGGTCGCGCGGACACCGGCGCCGGGCAGCGCCTCGAACCCCACCGGCTCGGACAGTTCGACCCCGGCCTCCAGCGCTGCGGCGACGATGGCGCGGGCGATGGGGTGCTCGCTGCCGCGGTTGGCGCTGGCCGCCAGGTGCAGCACCTGCTCGGCGGTCCGGCCTTCCGCGGGCAGCACTGCGGTGACGGTGGGCCGGCCGGCGGTGAGGGTGCCGGTCTTGTCCACCACGAGGGTGTCGATCTGGCGCAGCTTCTCCATCGCCGCGGCGTCGGAGAACAGCACCCCGTGCTTGGCGCCCAGCCCGCTGCCGACCATCACCGACATCGGGGTTGCCAGGCCCAGCGCGCAGGGGCAGGCGATGATGAGCACCGACACCGCGGCAACGATGGCGTAGCCCCAGCTCGGGTCGGGGCCGACTAGGCCCCAGATGACGAACGTCGCTGCGGCGATGCCGATGACCCCCAGCACGAACACCCCGGCGACCCGGTCGGCGAGCCGCTGCATCGGCGCCTTGGAACGCTGTGCGCCGGCGACCATCGCCACCACGCGGGAGAGCACGGTGTCGGCGCCGACCCCCGTGGCCTGCAGGACCAGCGAACCGGTGGAGTTCAGGGTGCCGCCGATGACCCGGTCGCCCGGGGCCTTGTCTGCGGGGATGGGCTCCCCGGTGAGCATGGACTCGTCCACCGCGGAGCGCCCGGACTCCACTAGCCCGTCGACGGGGACCTTCTCGCCCGGCCGCACGCGGACGCGGTCGCCTACCACGACGTCGGCGAGCGGTACGTCCTCCTCGCCCCCGTCGGCCCGGATGCGCCGGGCGGTGGAGGGGGCGAGGTGCAGCAGCGCCTTGATCGCGTCGCCGGTGGAGGCGCGGGCGCGCAGCTCCAGCACCTGCCCCAGCAGGGTCAGCGAACAGATCACCGCGGCGGCCTCGAAGTACACCGGGACTGCGCCGTCATGGTCTCGCAGCGCGTCGGGGAAGATCCCCGGCGCGATCGTGGCCACCACGGAGTAGGTGTACGCGGCCCCCACGCCGAGGCCGATCAGCGTCCACATGTTCGGGCTCTTGTTCCGGATCGAATCGGCGAACCAGACGAAGAACTGACCGGCGCACCACAGCACCACCGGCGTGGCCAGCACCAGCTCGAGCCAGGGCAGCGGCGACGGGGCCAGCATCGCGATCAGCAGGACGGCCAGCGACAGCGGGACCGAGATCCAGAACCGGCGCGCCATGTCCCGGTACTCGCGGATCGCGGTGTCGTCGTCCCCCGACGGCACCACCGGCTCCAAGTGCATGCCGCAGATCGGGCACCGCCCGGGCTTGTCCCGCACGATCTCCGGGTGCATCGGGCAGGTGTACGCGGCGGCCCCCGGCGCCGGCTGCGCCGGATGCCCGGCGGTCGCGTGTGCGTGGTGGTGTCCGGCTGCAGCGGGTGTGGCCGGGTGGTGGTGCCCGGCTTCGGCAGCCTGCTCCGCGGGGACGAGTCGCATGCCGCACTTGGGGCAGTCCCCCGGTCCGTCGCCCGTGACGTCGGGGTGCATCGGGCAGCTGTACGCGGCGCCCCCCGACGGGGGCTGCGCCGAATGCCCGGCGGGTGGGTGTGCGTGGTGGTGTCCGGCTGCGGCGGCCTGCCCCGCCGGGACCAGCCGCATGCCGCAGTTGGGGCATTCCCCCGGTACGTCGCCGGTGACGTCGGGGTGCATCGGGCAGCTGTACGCGGCGCCCCCCGACGAGGGCTGCGCCGAATGCCCGGCGGGTGGGTGTGCGTGGTGGTGTCCGGCTGCGGCG
>CAZECO010000015.1:30790-34029 GCA_964510455.1 uncultured Actinomycetes bacterium | reverse complement strand
GTGTTGCGGGATGACGCTGGCCCGTAGTGGGTCGGGGAGGTATTGCATCGTGTCACGGCTGATTCCCACCGGTGTTGGCGGCCCACCGATGCGTTGGCGCTGGTTGTCGATGTTGCGAAACCGGAACGCGTCGCGTCCGATGACTGGCCAGCCGAACCCAGCCAGGGATAGATGCAGATTGGTTACGGGTACGCATCATGAGGTGACGCGGGGGTCGCCTCGTCGTTGGTAGTCGGCGAGCACGGCTCGCTCGCGGGGCCGCGACCGGTTGGGCCGACAGAGGACTGGCTGCCGGCTGGACCTCGGCGACAAAGAAGGGTGCCCACCGGGCGGTTGGACGGTTCAGGTGGGTGAACTGGATCGGCGGCTGCTGACGGTCAGGATTCCTGCTCGGTCGGGGCGCTGGACCGCTGCGGGTTCGACTCGGGGGCCCGGGCGTCATGTGCGTTCGGCTCCGCCGTTCCGCGCGCCTTCTGTGCATCCTGCTGTCGGCGTCGGCGGACCTCGGAATACGCCAGCCCGGCGGCGAGCAGCACGGGCCAGACGTAGTGGAGCTTGGCCATGAGCTCGCGAAGCCACTCGGGCAGTGTGGGCACCTGCCAATCCGGCCAGGGGATGGCAATATCCGGCCACGGGACATCGGGCCAGTCGATGTGCGGCCACGTGATGTGAATCCGCGACAGTAGCAAGAGGCCCAGCCCGGCGGCCAGCGCGCCGGCGGCAGCCGCGCCCGCGCGTCGCGCGGCGTACTGGCGCGGGTGCTCGCGGATCCATGCCTCGCGGGCGGCGGCCCTCGACCCCGGTTCGGGGTCGAAGTCGACTCCGCCGATCCCCGCGTGGGCGGCCGCCGGAGCGGCGAGCTCGCTGTCCGGGGAATACCAGGTCACCCGGCGAGCGGGACCCATGAGCCGCGGCAGCCGCACGGTGAGCGCCCCGCGCGATCCGCCGTCGAGGACGACCCGTTCCTCCGAGGTGCGGCAGGTGGCGACCTCGGCGCCGGCAACCGACCAGGTGATCCGCCGCCCCAGGGCGGCGTCGAAGATCTCGACCAGGTGTTGGTCGTCCCTGATGGTCAGGAGCCAGCGCTCTGGATCGTCCATCGCCCTATAGTAGAGCGACTGCTCTAGGAATGGGAAGGTCACACCATGGCAAGGACCGTCGACCCGGTGCGGCACGACAGCCGGCGCCTGGCAATCATCGACGCCGCGCTGACCTGCTTCGCAGCCGAGGGCTTCGACCGCACCACCACGGCCACGATCTGTCGGACAGCGGGCATCGGGTCGGGCACGCTCTTCCACTACTTCCCCACAAAGCTGAGCGTGCTCTTGGCCATCATCGAACTCGGAACCAACGAGACCGCGGCATGGTTCGAGGCACAGCGAGGGCGCAGCGATCCCGTCGGCGTCCTGCTGGACCACGTCGCCCATACCGCGAACGAAGGTGCCGATCCCAGAGTCGGCGGCTTCGTCCGGGCCGTCGGCGGGGTTATGTCAGACGCGAAGGTCGCCGCGGCACTCGAGCAGGACGAGACCGCCCTGCGTGAAGGGCTGCTGCCCTGGGTCGAGGCAGCTCAGCATTCCGGCGGGATCCGCAACGACCTCCCGGCCGGTCGGCTCACCGACTGGATCATGGTCCTGCTCGACGGCTTCGTCGGCCGGATCGCCGGCGAGCAGTTCGACCCGGTGGCTGAGCGCGACATGCTGCTCGACACCGCTCGCAGGCTCATCGCGCCTTGAGGTGCAATCGACCGTAACGATCGCAGGGACCGGCGACCTGCGGTGTGACACCAGCGTGGAGTTCGTGCGCCATCCTCACCCGGCAGAGCGAACGATGACGGCCGGAGGCGCCATGCCGGAAAGGACTGGCAAGCACGAGATCCTCGACACTCGATGTAGCGGTTGCTGCCGAGGCGTTCACCGGCATCGTAGCGGTGGATGTCGCCGACCGACGCGTCCTCCTGCGTTGCGAGGGCTGCCTGATCTGCGACAACTCCTCCCCCCACAAGCACCCGTTGGTTGTGCGCTGCCCGACCGCCCACCCCCGGTTCCCAAGCCCCCTTCACCCCCACCTATCGCTCCTGGATCAACCGGGTCGGACGGCTCTTAGCCTCCGCCACTGCCGACCTGCTGCACTTCAGGCGCGCGGGACACTGGGCCGGTACTCGATCGAGTTTCACAGCCCCGTGAGCGCCACCCGCTACGCAGTCCACCTTTGCCTGGTTCCACTGCGGAACCGCGGGACGAAGCATTCACTCGCGGCACTACCGGCTCTCCGGCATCGCCTTTCGATGATATCGTTGGCGAGATATCGGAGGTGATCGTCTTGGAGCAGATCTTGATCCGCAACCTTCCCGAGGGAACCAAAGCCGCACTCCGGGCGCGCGCTGAACAACATCGCCGTTCCGTGGAGGCCGAGGCGCGCGAGATCCTCGCCGCCGCACTCGCGCGCGAGCCTGTGACTCTTGTCGACCTGCTCGGAACCGACGAAGGCGACGATGTCGAGTTCGAGCCTGAGCGCCTGGGCCTGACCGCCCGAACTCCCGACCTGTGACCCGGGCTGCTCAGTACGTGTTGGACACCAACGTGGTGTCCGCGCTCCGAATCCGAGGACGCAACCAGATGGTCGAGGCCTGGGTGGCATCAGCCCCGGCAACCGACCAGTTCGTGACCGCCACGACCATTGCCGAGATCGAGCGCGGTGTGGTCGCCAAGGAACGATCCGACCCCTCGCAGGGCGCAGTCCTGCGCCGATGGTTCGAAGGCCGAGTCCTGTCGGCCTTTGCCGGACGGGTCCTGCCGTTCGACCTACCTGCGGCACGGATCCTGGCCACCTTCAGAGTCCCCGAACACGCGCCGCTCGACGATGCACTCATCGCCGCGATCGCTCAGGCGGCGGGCATGACGGTCGCGACCCGAAACACCAGGCACTTCGAGCCCCTCGGTGTCCGGTGCGTCAACCCATGGAGCCAACAGCCCTAGGCCGGACCCTGCGACGTGCTCGTCGGCTGGACTCCGATGCCCCGGCCAGGGGTGTTCGCCCCGGCGGGCACGGGCACCCGCGTTGCCCTGGTATTGCTGCTGGTGCAACCAGGGAACCGGAATGCGGGTCGCACCGCCAACGTGATCCCGCGTCGATGTCTCGCCCCCTCCCTTAGCCCAAACGGGTTCATCCGCCCCACCCCCATTGACTCCCCGCCGCAGCGAGCGGAAACGTCAGCCACAGCGGCAGGCGATCACCCA
>CAZECO010000015.1:5463-30690 GCA_964510455.1 uncultured Actinomycetes bacterium | reverse complement strand
TGACTCCCCGCCGCAGCGAGCGGAAACGTCAGCCACAGCGGCAGGCGATCACCCAAGGCCCCGCACACAGGCCCGCAGACAACACCGCACCACAACCGAAACCCACGGAACGGAGGCCCATCGATGCCCGTTCAGCTGACCTACCCAGGCGTGTACATCGAGGAGGTCCCCAGCGGTGTCCGGGCGATCACCGGCGTCGCCACGTCGACCACGGCGTTCGTGGGCCGCGCCGCCCGCGGGCCGTCGAACATCCCCGTGAAGGTGACCAGCTACGCCGAGTTCGAGCGCATCTTCGGCGGGCTCACCAAGCTCAGCACCTTGGGGTTCGCGGTGCGCGACTTCTTCCTCAACGGCGGCTCCACGGCCGTGATCGTGCGCCTGTACCGCGCCGAGGAGGGCGATGACGCCCTCCCGGCCAAGGCGGCGCTGTCCGCGGACTCGCTGGATCTGCAGGCGGCCGAGGAGGGCACGTGGGGCAACGCCCTGCGGGCCCGCGTCGATCACGCCACCCGCGAGCCCGACCCGAGCCTCGATGAGACCAGTTCCTCGCTGTTCAACCTCTACGTGCGCGACGGGACGACCGGCGCGATCGAGGAGTTCCGCAACGTCGTGGTCGACCCCGCCGACCATCCGCGCCTGGTGAGCCGGGTGCTGGAGAACGAATCGAAACTCGTGCGCGCCACCGCGCTGGGCGGCTTCCGCCCGGACGAGACCGGCGACACCGTGGACCCGGGCAACACGGTGTGGGACGACAACGCCACACCCACGAACCACACGGTCACCGCGCCCGCCTCCGACGGCCAGGTGCTCATCGACGACTCCTTCATCGGCACCGGACTGGAAGCCGGCAAGCAGGGCCTGTACTCCCTGGAGCACACGGACCTGTTCAACCTGCTGGTCATCCCGCCGTACAACGACGACGGCACGGTCGACACCGAAGTCGTGACGTCGGCGGCGCAGTACTGCGAGCGGCGCCGCGCGCTGCTGGTGCTGGACGGCCTGCCGGACTGGGACGATGTCGGCGACGTGGAGACCGCCGCCGGCAGCGGCTTCGACGCCGCGATCGGCACCGTCAGCAAGAACGCCGCCCTGTTCTTCCCGCGGCTGCGGCAGCGCAACCCGTTGCGCGACAACCAGGTCGAGACCTTCGCCGCCGCGGGGGCGGTGGCCGGCGTGATGGCGCGCACCGATGCCCAGCGCGGCGTCTGGAAGGCCCCGGCCGGGCTGGAGGCGACGCTCAACGGCGTTCCGGAACTCGCCGTGCCGCTGACCGACGGCGACATCGGCCGGCTCAACCCGCTGGGTGTCAACTGCCTGCGCGCCGCTCCCGGAGTGGGCCGCGTGGTGTGGGGCGCCCGCACGATGCAGGGCGCCGACCGGCTGGCCAGCGAGTGGAAGTACATCCCCGTCCGGCGCACCGCGCTGTTCATCGAGGAGAGCCTGTTCCGCGGCACCCAGTGGGTCGTGTTCGAGCCGAACGACGAGCCCCTGTGGGCGCAGATCCGCCTCAACGTCGGGACGTTCCTGAACAACCTGTTCCGGCAGGGCGCGTTCCAGGGCGCCACCCCGCGCGAGGCGTACTTCGTCAAGTGCGACAGGGAGACCACCACCCAGGCCGACATCAACCTCGGCGTCGTCAACATCCACGTCGGATTCGCGCCGTTGAAGCCCGCGGAGTTCGTGGTGATCCGGCTGCAGCAGATGGCCGGCCAGACGGCCTGATGGGAGGGGAGCACCATGGCCCAGTTCAGCGTCAACGCACAGCGCTTCGACCCGTACAAGAACTTCAAGTTCCGGGTGAAGTGGGACGGCAAGTACGTCGCCGGCATCAGCAAGGTGGGCGGGCTGAAGCGCAGCACCGAGGTCATCGAGCATCGTGAGGGCGGCGACCCATCGACCTCGCGCAAGTCGCCGGGCCGGGTGAAGTTCGAGGCGATCACGCTGGAGCGCGGCGTGACCCACGACCTGGAGTTCGAGCAGTGGGCGAACAAGGTCTGGAACTTCGGCTCCGGCCTCGGCGCGGAGGTTTCCCTGAAGGACTTCCGCCGGGACCTGATCATCGAGCTGTACAACGAGGCCGGCCAGCTCGTCCTCGCCTACAAGGTGTTCCGCGCCTGGGTTTCGGAGTACCAGGCCCTGCCCGACCTCGACGCCAACGCCAACGCCGTGGCGATCCAGACCCTGAAGCTGGAGAACGAGGGCTGGGAGCGCGACTACGACGTCACCGAGCCCGCCGAGCCTTCGTTCGTCGAACCCTAGGCACCATGTCGGCGACGGAGGTCGGCGCGCATGGCCTGCTCTCGCTGTGGGAGCGGGCGGCTCCGCTGTCCCCGATCGAACGCAGCCTCGCGCTGGCGGAGGCGGCGGGGGAGCAGCGCGCGGTGCTGCTGGAGCGCCCCGTCGGCAGCACCAACCGCCGCCTGCTGGACCTGCGGGAGCGCCTCGCCGGCGACCTGCTGCCGGCGACCGCGTCGTGCCCGTCGTGCGGGGAGCGGGCGGAGTTCAGCGTGCGGATCGAGGAGTTCCGACAGCGCGGCGCCGGGCTGCCGGTGGAGGGCTGGCGCCCGCCGACGCCCGCCGACCTGCTGGCCGTGGCCGACGAACCCGACCCGGTCGCAGCGCTGCGCGAGCGGTGCCTGACGGCGCCCGCGCAGGACCTGGCCCGGATCGAATCGGAGATGGCGGCGGCCGATCCGCTCGCCGAGACCATCATCGAACTCACCTGCCCGGCCTGCGGCACCGGCTTCGAGGTGGACCTCGACATCGGCGCGTTCGTGTGGCAGGAGGTCGATGCCGCGGCCCGGCGGCTGCTGCTCGACGTCGACACCCTCGCCCGCGTCTACGGGTGGACCGAGGCCGAGGTCCTGGCGCTGTCGGACACCCGGCGCGCGGCGTACCTGCGGATGGCGACCGGGGGTGCGCCATGAGCTACCTGGCGCGGATGCTCACGCGCGCCGGCGTCATCGCGCAGCCGGACGTGGCCAGTGCTGCGCCCAGGCTGCCGTCGTGGTTCGAGCCCGTCGTTGAGGACACCGCCGGGCTGCCCGAGGTCGAGGCGGTGGATGTGGACACGTCCCCAGCCGCGGAAGGCCCGATACCTGGAGCCCCGGCCGAGTCGCCGGAGCGTGCCAAAGCACGCGAGACGCGGGCCGTCGAGGCGGGTCGGCAGACGCGTCAGCCTTCGCCAGCAGCGGCCCCGGTCGCACCGGCACCGACCTCGGTCAGATCGCCAGTCGAGGCCGCCGCCGCCACCGCCCGTCGGGAAGCCCCAGCCGCACTCGCCCAGCAGCAGCCGGAGTCGCAACCGCGCGTCAGGGCCGCGGCCACCGAACCCGAAGCCGCATCGCGCGCGACGTCCGCCCCTCCTCCGGCAACGCCCGCCGAACCCCTTCGCCCACCCGCAGCCCCCGCACCGGCCGCCCAGCACCCGGCCCCCGCACCGGAGATCGTCCACGTCACCATCGGCCGGGTCGAGGTGCGGGCGACGATCGCGGCCCCTCCGCCCACGCCGCCGTCCCGCGCCGAGCAGCCCGCGCCCGGCGGCCCGCCCGTGCTGTCGCTGGCCGACTACCTCGGCGGGAAGCGGGAGGCGCGATGAGCAGCGCCCTGGCGATCGCGGCGGTCAGCGCGGTGCTGCGCAACCTGCTCGACGACGGCATGGTCGAGGTCGCGCCGGCCGTCGGCTCGGTGAAGGTCACCGCGGTCGCCCCGGACACCATCAAGCTCGACGACCCCGACGCGGGCCCCAGCCTGAACCTGTTCCTGTACCGGGTCAGCCCGAACGCGGGCTGGAGCAACGCTGGCCTGCCGTCCTTCGACGCCGACGGCGCCCGGGTGAGCAATCCGCCGCTGGCCCTGGACCTGCATTACCTGCTGACCGCGTACGGCTCCAGCGACTTCCACGCCGAGATCCTGCTCGGCTACGCGATGTCGCTGCTGCACGGGCGCCCGGTGCTGGACCGGGCCGCGATCCGCACCGCGCTCAACCCCAGCCCGCTGGGCCCCTCGATCCTGCCGCCGGCGTTCCAGGCGCTGGCCGCATCCGACCTGGCCGATCAGGTCGAAGCGGTGAAGGTCACCCTGGAGCCGCTGGACACCGAGGAGATGTCGCGGCTGTGGTCGGCGATCCAGGCGCACTACCGGCCCACCGCCGCCTACCACGCCTCCGTCGTGCTCATCGAGGCGGCGAAGACCACCCGTTCCGCGCTGCCGGTGCTGACCCGCGGCGCCGTGGACCCCGGCACCGGCGAAGAGCCCGGCGTGTTCGTCCAACCGAACACCGGACCGCCGCTGCCCGCCTTGTTCGAAGCCCTGCCGCCGGACGATCAGGCGGCGGCGCGCCTCGGCGAGACCGTCCACCTGGCGGGCGCGCACCTGGCCGGGACCGGCGTCGCGGTCGACTTCGGCCACCCGCTGCTGGACGCCCCGAACACGATTCCCATCGGCGCGCATGGCGACACCGGGGGCCTGGACGTGGCGCTGCCGTCGGGGGGGCCCGCCGAGGCCGCCTGGCCGGCCGGCGTGTGGACCGTGACGGTGCGGCTGACCCGGGCGGGGGAGGCCGTGCAGCGCGCCACGAACGCCGCCGGGCTGATCCTCGCCCCGGTGCCGGTGCTCCCGCCCACCATCACCCGCGACGCCGGCACCGGCCGGGTCACCGTCGTGCTGGGCGTCCAGCCGCAGGTGCGGCCGAGCCAGCGCGTCACGCTGGCGGTCGGTTCCGCCGTCGCCATCGCCGATGCGCATCCCGCCGCGACGGCCACGCTGACGTTCCGCTTCGGCGTGCTGCCCGCCGGTGCGGCGCCGGTGCGGCTGGCCGTGGACGGCGCCGAGAGCCTGCTGGTGGACCGGGGCTCGGAACCGCCGACCTACGACCCGACGCAGATCGTGACGGTGCCCGCATGACCGCCGCCGTGATCCAGCAGCCGGCCGTCGACGACCGCGACGGCCTGATCGCCGACGTCGAACGCATCCGGCTGCTGCTGCAGGCCCGGCTCGCCGGGGAGCCGGTGGCCGAAACACCCGCGTCGTCCCCCGTCCTGCAGGACATCGCCGCCCGGCTGGACATGTCGCCGTTCGAGCGCGACGTGCTGCTGCTGGCAGCGGCGGTCCAGCTCGACGGGCAGATCGCGGCGCTGGTGGGTCAGCTGAATGCCGACGTCCATCCGACGTTCGGGCTGGCCATGGGCGCGCTGCCGCAGCCGCACTGGGACGCCATGGCCCCGCACCGGCCGCTGCGCCGCTGGCACCTGATCGATCTCGGGCCCGCCGCGACACTGGCGACGATGCCGCTGACCATCGACGAGCACATCCTGCACCTGCTGACCGGGGTCGCTGCCGGGTGCGGCACCGACGAGTTCGCCGCTGCTCCCGCGCCCAGCGCCCTCACCGGAGCCCAGCAGGAGATCGCCGACGAGACGGCGCAGGCCGCACGCGCGGTGCCGTGGCCGCTGCAGATCGTCCTGCAGGGCAACGATCCCGACGCGCGGATCGCCGTCGCGGCACGGATCGCACAGCGGCTCGGACTGACCCCGCTGATCGTCCGCGACGCGGTCATCGACAGCGCCGACGCCGCGTCCGCCGCACTGCTGCTGGACCGGTCGGCGCTGCTGACCGATCGGCTCATCGTCACCGGGCACGAGCGCCTGCTGGCGCTGCTGCGGGCGCCGATCCTCGTCGCGCTGGCCGACGTCCGGCAGACGGACCGCTCCACGCTGGCCAGGACCATCGACCTGCCCGAACCGGCCGAACAGTTGGCGCTGTGGCAGCGCAGCGCCGCCGACGCACCGGAAGCCGTGCTGCACGACCTCGCCCAGCACTACCGACTGACCGACCGGGCGATCACCGCGATCGCCGGGGAATGGCGGGCCACCGACGGGGGAGAGCCGGACCTGCGGCGCCTGGCGCGTGAGCGCGCCCGCACCGGGCTGGGCCCGTTGGCGCAGCGGCTGGAGCCCCGCGCGACGTGGGACGACCTGGTGCTGCCCGAGGGCCAGCTGATGCTGCTGCACGACCTGGTGCGCCACGTCCGGCACCGTGCCCTGGTGTACGACACCTGGGGGTTCGGGCTGCAGTCCGTGCGCGGGCTGGGCATCACCGCCCTGTTCACCGGCGAGAGCGGGACCGGCAAGACGATGGCGGCCGAGGTCATCGCCGGCGAGCTGGGGCACGACCTGTACCGGATCGACCTGGCGTCGGTGGTCAGCAAGTACATCGGGGAGACCGAGAAGAATCTGCGCGCGGTCTTCGACGCCGCCGAGACCAGCGGCGCGGTCCTGCTGTTCGACGAGGCCGACGCGCTGTTCGGCCGCCGCAGCGATGTCAAGGACAGCCACGACCGCTACGCCAACCTCGAGGTCGCCTACCTGCTGCAGCGCATGGAGTCCTACCGCGGCCTGGCCATCCTGACCACGAACCTGCGCTCCACGATCGACCGCGCGTTCCTGCGCCGGCTGCGGTTCGTGATCAACTTCCCGTTCCCCGACGAGGCCGCCCGCGCCGAGATCTGGCGCCGGATGTTCCCGCGGCAAGCACCGTTGGACGGCATCGACCCCGCGGTGCTCGCCCGGCTGCAGGTCAGCGGCGGATCGATCCGCGCCATCGCCCTGTCGGCCGCCTTCGCCGCGGCGGACGACGGGCAGCCGATCGGCACCGCGCATGTCCTGCGCGCCGCGGAGGTGGAGTACGCCAAGGTGGAGCGGCACCTCGGCGCCGCGGAATCCGCAGCGCTGCGGGGGGTGCTGCCATGACCCGCTACGACATCCGGATCGACGAACTGGTGCTGCACGGCGTGCCGCCCGAGATCGCCGAGGGCATCGGGCCGCTGGTCGAGGCGCGGCTCGCCGAGCTGGCGGCCGGCGCCGATGCCCGTCCCACCGGGCCGGTGCGCACCGGCTCGGACCTCGCAGACCGCGTCGCGCACACCGTCTGGCAGCAGATCGGCGGCCAGCCATGAAGACCACCGCCGCCCGCGAAGCCAAGCACACCGTCTCCCGCCCGCACGACCCGGCCGAGCGGCAGGCCGACCGCGCCGCCGACACCGTCGCGCGCGGCGGCAGCGTGGCCGGCTGGTCCTTCGGAACCGTCCCGCCGACCGTCCACCGGCAGGAGGCGGGCGCCCCGAAGACCGAGGACGAGAAGCTGAAGGAGGCCGCGGGCAAGGCGGCCGAGGCGGCGCTGGAGACCGAGGCGGGCAAGAAGCTGCAGGCGGCCGTCAAGGAGGACCCGCTGGTCAAGCAGGCCACGGGCTTCCTGGGCACCACGACGGGCAAGGTCGTGGCCGGCGGGGCCATCGTGGCCGGGGCGGGGGCCCTGGCCGCCGCGAAGCAGCCGCTGCCGTTCCAGGCGCCGGCCATCCCGCTGGACAGGATCACCCCCGGCCTGTCGGCGAAAGTCACCGTCGAGGGTCCGCTCAACGCGCCGACGTTCGTCGGGCTGTCCCTGTCCTACAAGGAGCAGGCGCCCAAGTCCAAGGGCGGACCGTCGGCGAAGGAGCAGTACGCCGCCGAGACCGCGAGGATCAAGGCCGGGCTGGACATGTTCAAGCCGCAGTCGGCCAAGCAGCAGGAGAAGGCCGACGAGCAGGCGGCGGTCGCTGCTTACCTGGCAGCGCAGTCCAAGCGCTTCGGCACGTCCACCCTGATCCCGCTCACACCCGGGGCAGCTCCCAGGACCGTCGAGGTGCCCAAGCAGCAGGAGCCCGAGACCAAGGAGGAGGAGGCCCCGGTCCAACGGTCGCCGGAATCCGCGACGGCCGAGCAGGAGGTGGATGCATCCGGTGTGGAGGGCGCGCTGAGCGGCGGCGGCCGGGCGCTGGACCCGTCCACGCGGCAATCCATGGAGGCCCGGTTCGGCTACGACTTCGCCGACGTGCGCATCCACGACTCCGGCAGCGCCGCCTCCGCGGCCGCCGGCCTGCAGGCCAGCGCGTTCACCGTCGGGCAGGACATCGTCTTCGGCACCGGCCGGTTCGACCCCGGCACACCGGCCGGCCGGCACCTGCTCGCGCACGAGCTCGCCCACGTGGTCCAGCAGCGGCAGGCGGGCCCCGGCCCCGGGCACATCCACCGGCGCGGCTTCTTCGCATCGCTGGGGATCCTGCTCGGGCTGTCCGAGGGCACCTTCAGCGACAAGGAGCTGCGGGCGTATTTGGACAAGATCACCAGGACCGAGCGGATCGACGGGTCGTACGACGCCGACAACAAGGCGCGGGCGATCGTGCGGCTGTGGAAGGCGGGTACGGCTGGTTGGGACCTGGTCGGAGGGCAGAAGGCGCTGCTCATCGACGAGATGCTCGACGGCCCGACGCTGGACGACGACGAGCGGGCGATCCTGGACCTGCTGCAGGGCGCCGACGCCGGGGACCTGCGGACGATCTTCGACGACCCTGCCGCCCGCATGAAGGAGCTCGACAGCAACTTCCAGGGCGGGGAACAGGAACGGCTGAGCGCTTTCATCGCCGGACGGTTCGCAGGCGGCCGTTCCGGGCTCTTGGCGGGACGGGTGACGATCCGCGGCCCCTCGGTGCCGGCGAGCGCCCCCCGCTACGGCTTCGACGTCGCGACCTTCGATGCGCGGCTGGACGGCGACCACACCTACCGCGACATCGTCGCGCTGTTGGATGCGATGATCCCCGCCGACCGCGGCACCGCGCTGCAGCACCTGACGCACGAGGTCTGGCCGCAGGCGAAGAAGCAGTTGGCGCCGCTGCAGGCCAAGGCGCTCGACATCACCGACAAGGCGGAGCTCAAGGCGATCAGGCTGAGGTCCAGGCCGCTGCGGAAGCGGATCTCCAAGTCCGAGCGGATCCTGCAGCACTACTTCGCACAGGAGGTCCCGGCCACGGAGGAGGAACTCCGCTCGGGCACCAGACCGGTGGACCCGGCGCTCGCCGAGCAGTTGGAGAACGTGCTGCGGCCCCGGCAGTACACGGCGGAGGCGGAAGCGGAGGCGAAGAAGGCGGATGAGGAGCCTGATGCCGAGCCGGTCGCCACGCCGGCCAAGGTCAAGAAGGCGCCGGCACCTGAGCCGGTTGCCGCACGGGCCCAGTTCCACGATCCGGACAAGTACCGCGCAGATGTGACCAAGGCGCTGCCCGGGATCATCAACGCCTACTACGACACAGTCGTCACGGCTATCGGTCCGCGCGCCCCCAACGCCGAGGTCGAGCAGATGGCGGTTCCGGCGAAGGATGAGACCGACGCCGTCTTCGGACAGTTCTACGACAGGTCCCAGCGCCCCTCGCTGGAGTACGACCGCCCGGGCAAGCCCGGCAACCTGCACTCCTGGTACGACGAAGCCGACCGCGAGCTCAGGGCGATGACCCCCCGACAGCGGAGGAAGCTGGCGCAGCGCTGGGTCCTGTACTACTTCCAGTCCGACGACAAGATCCGGCTGCTGAACGACAGGTACGCGGCGTCACCGGAGTTCGACAGGCGCGACCGGCCGAAGAACCCCGAGGCGGAGATCCTC
Source organism: uncultured Actinomycetes bacterium (assembly GCA_964510455.1). Taxonomy (GTDB): domain Bacteria; phylum Actinomycetota; class Actinomycetes; order S36-B12; genus CAVXYG01. Next base: position 21,219 of record CAZECO010000015.1, on the reverse strand, counting down.
AACGAGATCGCCGAGGCGGCCTGCGAGGACGACGAGACCGTCCGCAAGCTCGTCGAGACCCGTCGCGGTTGGGGCGGGATGGCTGCGGGAGACCAGGTGTACGTCGACCTCTTCCACAGCCCGGACGCGACCAAGGACCGCAAGGCGCGCTGGAGGATGTTCCAGACGCTGATCCACGAGTACATCCACACCCTCGTCCATCCCGACTACGAGGAGTACGCGAAATCCTTCGGGGCGAACTCTGAGCAGTGGAACACCCTCATCGAGGGCGTCGACAACGTGCTCGACGAGGTCGTCTGGGCCAAGGTGGCGCCGAAGACCTCCGACCAGGACCTTCGCAAGGCCGTCGAGGGCCAGGCGCACGCCAGGCTGGAGCCGATCGAGGTTCCCGCCCCGAGCCACTACGACTCCTACGACGAGGCGCTGCGGCTGACCGGCATGGTCGGCATCGCCAACGTGATCGCCGCCTACTTCCTCGGCCTGGTGGACCGGATCTCCGTTCCGAGACCCGGCGGGCGCGGGAGGCGGCCGTGACGGATCTGCGACGCGCGTTCGAAGCCTTCGCTGTGGCTGATGCCGCGGCCTGGCCAGGGCTGCCCGACGGGCTGCACGTCAGCGACCTGGCACGCCTCGCGGCGTTCGACCCGACGGACGTCCGGCCCGACGAGGCCGGGGATCCGCCACGGGCGGCGGGCTGGATCCCCCTCGATACGCGGCTGTACGCGGGGGGCCTGCGGATGTGGATCGACGGCGAACGGGTGGTGGCGCTGGAGGGCATCCATCCGCTGGACGCCGATGGCGAGTTCCTTCCCGCGCCGGACCTGGGCCCGCCGCAGGCGGTCTTCGAGACGCTGCTCGGTCCGCTGTGGCTGCCCGACGGCGAACTGGTGCATGCCGAGCGCGGGCTGGCGGTGCGCGTCAACCCCGACAACGGCCTGCTGCTCGGGCTGGTCGGCTTCGTCCCCACGACGGTGGACGACTACCGCGCGCGGCTGCGTCCGGTCCAGGAGCCCGCGCGCCCGTTGCGACGCAAAGGCGCGATCGCATGACCTCCCCGCGGCTGGTCAAGGGCGGTCTGGTGCAGGTCGACGCCGACAGCGGACGGACCCTGAACGTCATCCCGCTGCAGTACAACCCCGACACGCTGACCCGGAACCTGGCCGTGCAGGCCAGCGGCGCCGACGGCGTCGACCGCTCCCAGGCGCTGCGGCTGCGCGGGACCGCGGTGGAGACCCTGCGGGTGGAGGCGGAGCTCGACGCGACCGACCGCCTGGCCGAGCCGGACAGCAACCCGGGCGCCATCGACCTCGGACTGCACCCCCAGATCGCCGCGCTGGAGCTGCTCGTGCAACCGGGGTCGGCGGCACTGCAGGCCAACGCGGCGCTGGCCCGGTCCGGGGTGCTGGAGGTGCTGCCGCTGCAGGCGCCACTGACCCTGTTCGTCTGGGGCTCCAACCGGGTGGTGCCGGTCCGGGTGACCGACCTGTCGGTCACCGAGGAGGCGTTCGACACCCGGCTGAACCCGATCCGGGCGAAGGTGTCGCTGGGCCTGCGGGTGCTGTCGGTGGACGACCTCGGCTTCGAGCACCGCGGCGGCGCCCTGTTCATGGGCCATTTGCGCAGCCGGGAGGCGCTGGCCGCCAAGGCGCGCACCACCGCCCTGTCCGCACTCGGGATCGAGGTGATCTGAGATGTCCGATCCGATCCAGGCCCTGCTCGCGGCCGGCCTCGTGCCGGGCGTGTCGCTGCCGGCCACCAGCAGGTACGCGGACGTCGGCTCCACGCTGTACACGCCGATCGCCGGGCCCGGCGAGGCCCCCGAGCCGATCGCCCACCTGCGCCGCCGCCTGGTCCCGCGCCCGGAGCGCCTGGCCGGGTCGCACCAGTACAGCTGCGTGCAGGGCGACCGGCGCGACACGGTGGCGGCCGCCCAGATCGGCGACCCGGAGCTGTGGTGGCGGCTGGCCGACGCCAACGGCGTCATCGACCCGGCGGCCATGACGCAACCACCGGGCCGGGTGCTGCGGGTGGCCCTGGATCAGGGGGTGCCCGGTGGCTGACATCCCGGCTGTGCGCATGCAGCTGTACACCGGTCCGGCGATCCCGATCCCGGCGCCGCAGGTGGTCCTCGACGCGCTGCGCGAAGTAACGGTGCAGACCGGCTCCGGCACCACCCAGGACGGATTCGAACTGGTCTTCGACGTGCCCAAGAAGTCGCCGCTGACCACGCTGTTCCTGCTCACCGGCGGGTCCGCCATCCCGATCCTGCGGGTCGTGGTGGCCGTGAGCGTCGGCGGCACCAGGTCGGTGCTGATCGACGGGGTGATGACGCACCATGAGTTCACCACCGCCGGACCCACGGCCACCCTGCGGGTGAAGGGCAAGGACCTCACCGCGGTGATGGACATCGTCCCGCTCGACGGCCTGCCGTACCCGGCGATGCCGCCGGCGGTGCGGGTGCTCACCGTGCTGGCCAAATACGCCGCCCTGGGCTGCCTGCCGGTGGTGATCCCCAGCATCGCGGAGGACATCCCGATCCCGATCGAACGCATCCCCCGGCAGCAGGGCACCGACTACGCCTACCTCAAGTCGCTGGCCGAGTCCGCGGGCTACATCTTCGTCATCGACCCGGGGCCGACCCCCGGCGTGAGCAAGGCCTACTGGGGGCCGCAGGTCCGGGTGGGCACCGCGCAGCCTGCGCTGAACGCCGGGTTGGACAGTCCGCACGACAACGTCACCGCCCTGAACTTCACCTTCGACAAGGAGCGCAAGGAGCTGCCGGTTGTGTTCATCCAGGAGCCGTACAGCAAAGCCCCGGTCCCGATCCCGATACCGGATGTGACGCCGCTGAACCCGCCGCTGGGCGTGGTCCCGCCGCTGCCGCCGAAGCTCACGTTCCTCACCGGCACCGCCAAGCGCAGCCCGCTGTCGGCCGTGCTGGAGGGCATCGCCTACGCCGGCAAACACTCCGATTCGGTGTTCGCCACCGGCAGCCTCGACGTGGTGCGCTACGGGCATGTGCTGCGCTCCCGGCAGCTGGTCGGGGTGCGCGGGGCCGGGGACGCATATAACGGCCTGTACTACGTCACCTCGGTGACCCACTCCCTGAAGCGCGGGTCCTTCACCCAGTCCTTCTCGCTGGCCCGCAACGCCCTGCTCTCGACCCTTCCGGTGGTGCCCGTATGACCGAGACCGACACCCGTGCCACGCTGCAGCGCTTCTACGGCAAGTACCGCGGCACCTGCCTGAACAACATCGACCCGATGCAGATCGGCCGCATCCAGCTGATCGTGCCGGATGTGTCCAGCGTGCTGCCCGCGTCCTGGGCGATGCCGTGCTTCCCGGTGACCGGCGTGCAGAACGGCGTGTTCACGGTGCCGCCGATCGGCGCCGGGGTGTGGGTGGAGTTCGAGGGGGGCGACCCCGACTACCCGATCTGGGTGGGCGGGTTCTACTCCGCCGCCGACGTGCCGGCGATGGCGCGCGCGGTGCCGCCCGGCCTGTCCGGGTTCACCTTCCAGACCACCTTGCAGAACAGCATCACCGTCAGCGACACCCCCGGCCCGACCGGGGGCCTGCTCATCAAGACCACCACCGGCGCGATGATCTCGGTCAACGACACCGGCATCGTGATCAGCAACGGCAAGGGCGCGGTGATCACGATGGTCGGCCCCGTGGTGGACATCAACGCCGGCGCATTGACGGTGACCTGATGCCCGGTCCCATCGTCCACCTCGGCGCCACGGTGATGTGCGCGCACGCCGGCCAGGCCACCCCTACGGCCCCGTTCCCGCGGGTGCTGGTGTCGGGCCAGCCGGTGGTCACCCTGGCCACGCCGTACGTCATCGCCGGCTGCGCGCTGACCGGCACCCCGACCCCGCCCTGCGTCACCGGGCAGTGGGTCGTCGGCGCGGTCCGGGCGCTGGCCGGCGGGGTCCCGCTGGCGCTGCAGTCGGGCACCTCCATCACCACGCCGACCGGTTCGCCGATGCTGCCGCTGGTCGTGCAGCCCAGGGTGATGGCGACATGAGCGCGCTGGACTTCCCGTGGTCGGTGGACGGCCGGGGGCGCACCGCCGCGGCCGACCGGGACGGCCACATCCGCGACCTGATCGAGCAGGTGCTGCTCACCGCGCCGGGGGAGCGGGTGATGCGCCCGACGTTCGGCGCCGGGCTGCTGGCGGCGGTGTTCGAGCCGGGCGGACCGGAGGTTGCCGCGACCTCGCAGTTCCTGGTGCAGGCGGCGCTGGAGCGGGAGCTGGCCGACGTCATCGCCATCGGCGCGGTGCAGGTCGAGGCGGTGGACGCCGCGCTGGCGGTCACCGTCGAATACACCGTGCTGGCGACCGGCGAGTCGGCGGCGGCGGTCGTGCGCACCCCGGGGGCGGCGCCATGACCGTGTACGTGTGCGCGAACCTGCGGCGGCTGCAGGCGGTGAAGCTGGCAGGGATCAGCAACGGCATCGAGTACCTCGAGGTGCGCGACACCGACGAGACCGATCCGGCCCGTAAGGCGCTGCGGCAGCGCACCCTGCTGGTGCGGCTGCTCGACCCGGTGCCCGCCGGGCTGGGCGCCGACAACGTCGTCATCGACGGCGGGGACCGGATCGGCCGGGTCGCCGTCGAATGGGCGCATCCGGCGTCGTCGCTTCCGGCCACCGTCTCCGCCGAGGAGCAGGCGTCGATCCTCGACGGCCTCGCCGAGCCCGATCACGTCCTGGTGGTGCGCACCCAGTCCCGCGGCGACTTCTCCCGCTACCGGTTCGGGCTCGTGGCGGCTGGCAGCGGCGACGCCCCCGCCGGATTCGATCCGGTGCTGCACGAGGTGTCGTTCTCGTTCAAGGTCGAATGCCCCAGCGACTTCGACTGCAAGCAGCCGTGCACGTGCCCCGCGGGTGTGCACCACGCCCCGTCGATCGACTACCTGGTCAAGGACTACCAGGGCTTCCGGCGGCTGATGCTCGACCGGATGGCGCTGCTGGTGCCGGGGTGGTCCGGCCGGCTCGGCGCCGACCTCGGCGTGACGCTGGTGGAGCTGCTTGCCTACGCCGCCGACGAGCTGTCCTACCGGCAGGACGCGGTGGCCACCGAGGCCTACCTCGACACCGCGCGGAGCCGGATCTCGCTGCGCCGCCACGCCCGGCTGGTGGACTACCGCGTCCACGACGGCTGCAACGCCCGAGCCTGGGTGCAGGTCCAGGTGGCCGAACCGGTGGTGGTGCTGCCCGCCGGAACGCCGCTGCTGTCCCGGGTCCCGGGGCTTCCCGCCTCGATCAAGCCCGACAGCCCCGAGCACTCCGCGGCCCGCGACGCCCGCCCCGCCGTGTTCGAGACCGTCGAGGAGGCCGTGCTGCACGCCGGGCTCGACGAGCTGCGGCTGTGGACCTGGGGGCAGACCGACTGCTGCCTGCCCGCCGGCGCGACGTCCGCCACGCTGCGCGGGCATCGGCCGATGCTGCGCGCCGGCGACGTGCTGATCCTGGCCGAGACCCTCAGCCCCGCCACCCTGCAGCCCCAGGACGCCGATCCGGCCAAGCGCGCCGCGGTGCGGCTGACCAGCGTGGAACTGGCCGACGACCCCAGCGGCGCGCTCTTCCCCGGCGGCACCACCGAGGTCACCCGGATCCGCTGGCACGCCGACGATGCGCTGCCGTTCGCGCTGTGCCTGAGCGTGGGTGACACCGAGACCGCTCGCGCCTGGGGCAACCTGGTGCTGGCGGACCACGGGCAGACGGTGGCGGGGGAGGACCTCGGGACGGTGCCGCCGCCCAGCCTGGAGCGGGTGGGGGAGTGCGACACCGAGCCGGTGCCGCCGCGCTACCGTCCGGTGCTGCGGCTGCGCCCGCTCACCCACGCGGTCGCGCGACCCGCCGCCGTGCTCGTCGAGGCGCCGCTCACCGGTGCCCTGGCCGCCGAGCTCGCCGCGGGGACCAGCGCCGATGAGCTGCAGGCGCTGTTCGCCGGTGCCGGCCTGGTCCTGCCGGACGGCAGCACGGTCCGCGGGGCCTCGCCGTTGTGGTCGGTGGCCACCGATGAGCACGCCTGGCAGCTGCGGGAGCGACTCGGGCGGCTGCAGGTCCTGGCCGAGGCCGCCGGTTCCGCAACTGCGGCCGATGCCCGGGCGGCGCTGCCCGCGATCCGGTTGACCGGCGTGCTGGCCGGCGTCCCCGACGCCTGGGAGCCGCGCACCGATCTGCTGGGCAGCTCCGGCAGCACCCGGGAGTTCGTCGTCGAGACCGAGCACGACGGGTCCGCGCACCTGCGGTTCGGCGACGCCGAGCACGGGCTGCGCCCCGCGCCGAGCACCGCCTTCACCGCCACCTACCGGGTCGGCAACGGGACGGCCGGCAACCTCGGGCGCGACGCCATCGCCCATGCGGTGACCGGGGTCGGCGGGATCACCGGGGTGGGCAACCCGCTGCCGGCCGCCGGCGGCGTGGAGCCGGAGAGCGCCGACGAGATCCGCCGGGACGCCCCCGCTGCGTTCCAGGTGCAGCAGCGCGCCGTCACCGCCGCCGACTACGTTGAGGTCGCGACGCGGCAACGGGATGTCGATCGTGCGGCTGCCACGTTCCGCTGGACCGGCTCGTGGCGGACGGTGTTCGTCACCGCCGACCGGTTCGGCAACGCCCCGGTGGACGCCGCCTTCGAAACCCGGCTGCGGGGACATCTGGAGCGGTACCGGATGGCCGGCTACGACCTCGAGGTCGACGCACCGGTGTTCGTGCCGCTGGAGATCGCGCTGCACGTGTGCGTGCTGCCGGGGCACTTCCGCTCCGATGCGGCCCGTGCGGTCCGGGCGGTGCTGTCCGACGGGCCGCGGCCGGACGGCTCGCCGGCGCTGTTCCACCCCGACCGGCTCACCTTCGGCCAGCCCGTCTACCTCTCCAGCGTGCTGGCCGCCGTGCATGCCGTGCCCGGCGTGCAGTCCGTGGAGGTGAAGCGGTTCCGCCGGCAGCGGCAGCCCGCGACCAGCGGCATCGCCACCGGCGTGCTGCCGATGGGGCGGCTGGAGATCGCGCGGCTGGACGACGACCCGAACCATCCCGAGCGCGGGGTGCTCGACCTGACCTTCGGAGGCGGGACATGACCGACTGCTCCTGCTGCCGGCACCTCGCAGTGCGCACGCCGGGCATCGTCGCCAACCGACCCGGGCTGGCCGAGATCGCCTACCGGTCGGGCCGCTACGACGACTTCCGCGGCAGCCTGATCGCGGGGCTGTCCCGCACCGACCGGCCAGCGCTTGCGCGGCTGCGGACCAGGGACAGCGACGACCCGTCCATCGCGCTGCTGGACGCCTGGGCGATGGCCTGCGACGTGCTCACGTTCTACACCGAGCGGCTGGCCAACGAGTCCTACCTGCGGACCGCCACGCAGCGCACATCGCTGGCCGAGCTGGGCAAGCTGCTGTCCTACCGGCTCAACCCCGGTTCCGCCGCCGAGACGGTGCTGGCATTCTCGCTGGAGCGGCCGGTCGCGCCGCCCCCGCTGGACCCGCCCGATCCGGGCGTCATCCCGCCGACGGTCCCGCGCGAGGTCGTGCTGCCGCAGCGACTGCGGGTGCAGAGCGTGCCGGGGCCCGGCGAGCGGCCGCAGACCTTCGAGACGATCGAAGAGATCGCGGCGCGGCCGGAGTGGAACGCGCTGCCGGTCGTGCGCAGCAAGCCGTACCCGCCGGTGCTGCACCGTCGGGATGCGTACCTGGAGGGCGTCGGCCTGAACCTGTCGCCCGGCGAGCCGATCCTGTTCGCCAGCGAGGATCTGGTGGGCGACCGCTGGGACGTGCGGCTGATCACGCAGGTGTCGGAGGACCTCGCGGCGCGGCGCACCCATGTGCGGTGGGACCGCGGCCTGGGGTCGGTGAACCCGCACAACCTGCCCGCCGCCGCGCCCGCCGCCCACGTGCTCCGCAAGCGCCTGGCGGTCTTCGGGCACAACGCCCCCACCTGGCGCGCGATGCACGACAGCTTCCGCACCGGCTACCGCAACCAGTTCTCCCCGGTGCCCGCCGACGGCACCGAATGGCCGTTCTTCAGCGCCGCCGCCGTGTCCGACGGGCAGCTGGTGATCGACATCGACGGCGCCCATCCGGACGTGGTGGCCGGGTCGTGGGTCGTGGTCAGCCAGGACGGCGAGGGCTTCTACCGCGAGCTGTACAAGGTGGTTCAACGCGCCGAGCTGTCCCGGGCCGCGTTCGGCGTGTCAGGCAAGGTCACCCGGCTCACCCTGGCCGGCGAGCTGCACACCTTCGGCACGCCGCGACAGGTGACGGTGATGGCGGTGCCGCAGCCGCTGACCGTGGCCGAGGCGCCGGACGACTCGCCGGTGGCAGGGCTGTCCGTCGTGGTCGCCGGCGACGCCTCGGCGATGGCGGCCGGCCGCACCCTGGTGCTCACCGGCGGCGGGCAGGCCCAGGTGCTGGTGCTGGACTCGGCGGCGGCATCCGGCGGACGGACGGTGCTGACGTTCACCACGGCGCCCGATCCGCCGGTGGAGCGGGCCGACGCCGTCGTGCTGGGCAACGTCGCCCGCGCCACGCACGGGGAGACCGTCACCCAGATCCTCGGATCGGGCGACGCCGGCACCGGGTTCCTCAGCGCCCGGCTGGCCCAGGGGCCGCTGACGCACGTGCCGGCCGACACCCCGGCGGGCACCGAATCGACGCTGGAGGTCCGCGTCGACGACGTGGCGTGGACGGAGGTGCCGTCCGCCTACGGCGCCGGGCCGCAGGACCGCGGCTTCACCACCCGCGATGAGCCGGACGGCTCGCTGTCGGTGGTGTTCGGCGACGGCTCCCGCGGAGCCCGTCCGCCGACCGGGTCGAACAACCTGCGCGCGACGTACCGCAAGGGGATCGGCAGCGCCGGGAACGTCCGCGCCGATCAGCTCAGCCAGGCGCTGGACCGGCCGCTGGGGCTGAAGGGCGTGACGAACCCGCTGCCCGCGACCGGCGGGGTGGACGCCGAGGCGCCGCAGCGCGCCCGGGAGGCGATCCCGCTGCCGGTGCGCACGCTCGGCCGGGCGGTGTCGCTGCAGGACTACGCCGACTTCGCGCTGGCGTTCACCGGCATCGGCAAGGCCGTCGCGTCGGTGCTGCCGCTGCGCGGCGGACCGACCATCGTGGTCAGCGTCGCCGACGAATCCGGCGGGGCGCCGCCGGCCACGACTCTGCAGCGGCTGCGCAGCACGCTGCGCGACTGCGGCGACCCGCAGGTGCGCGTGGAGGTCCTGGCCTGCCGCATGGCGACGTTCCGGATCGCGCTGAAGATCGCGGTCGACCCTGCGCGGGAACGCGACGCGGTGCTGGCCGCTGCGGAATCCTCGCTGCGCACGACGTACGGCCCTGCGGCCCGGACGATCGGCGGCCACGTCCAGCGCTCGGCGGTGATCGCGCTGGCCGCGTCGGTGATCGGGGTCGCGGCGGTGGACCTTGACCGGCTCTACGTCGGCAGCCCGTCGCTGCAGCAGCGGCTGCTCGCCGAGCCCGCCCGCGCCTCCGGGGGAGCAGCGCTCGCCGCGCAACTGCTGGCCCTGTCGCCGGATCCCTTCGACTGGCTGGAGACGATGCCGTGACGATGACCCCGACGGCCCAGCGGCTGTACGACCTGCTGCCCGCGGTGCACCGCATCCGCGACGAGCAGTCCGGCGGCGTGCTGGCCGAACTCATCTCGGTGATCGCCGATCAGGTCGAGGTGCTGGCAGAGGAGCTCGACCAGCTCTACGACGACGAGTTCATCGAGACCTGCGCCCGCTGGGCGGCCCCCTATATCGGCGATCTGATCGGCTACCGCGTGCTGCACGGCGTCGTCCCGCAGGTGGCCTCGCCGCGCGCCGAGGTCGCGAACACGATGGCCTACCGCAGGCGCAAGGGCACCGCCGCGGTGCTGGAGCAGCTGGCGCGCGACGTGACCGGGTGGCCGGCCCGCGCGGTGGAGTTCTTCGAGCGCCTGGCCACCACCCAGTACATGAACCATCCGCGCCCCCACGCCCGAGCCACCGTCGATGTCCGCAACCATGAGGCGCTGGCCCGGGTGCGGGCGCAGAACGGCGTGTTCGACGACCTCGCCCACACCGCCGACGTCCGCCGCATCGGGGCGCAGCTGCCGCATTCCTCCGGCAGGCACAACATCGGCAACGTCGGACTGTTCCTGCTGCGCACCGCTGCGGTGCCGGTGCGGCGATCGCCGCTGGTGGAGCACGCCGACGCCCAACGGTTCCGGTTCGACCCGCTCGGGTCCGACGCCCCGCTGTTCGGGCTGCCCCGCACCGAGCCGGAGATCACGCACCTGGCGGAGCCGTTCGACGTCCCGCTGCCGCTGGGCCGGCGGTTCCTGGCCGATCACTCCGGCGCCTACTACGGGCCGCGGGGCACCCTGCTGCTGGAGCTGCAGGCGCCCGGTGCGGACCCGGCGCCCGTCGGCGTACAGGACGTCCGGGTCTGCGACCTGTCCGACACCTCCCCGACCACCTGGGCGCATCAGCCCCCGCCCGGGGTGGTCGCCATCGACCCGGTGCTGGGCCGGGTGTTCCTCGGCACGCCGCTGGCCGCCGGCGAGCGGGTGCTGGCGACGTGGGCGTACGGGCAGGCGGTGCCGGTCGGCGCCGGCGCCTCGACCCGCGTGCCCCGCGTGCCGGTCGAGCCGGTCTTCGACGCTGGCGGCGGGGAAGCGCTGCAGCCGCTGCTGGACGCCGCCGCCGCCGGAGGCACGGTGCGGATCAACGACTCCGACTCCTACGCGCAGGCGCTGACCGTGCAGTCCCAGGCGGAGCTGCACCTGATCGCGGCGCAGCAGGCGCAACCCACCCTGCTGCTGTCCGGCCCGCTGAAGCTGGACCTGGCGCCGGGCTCGGTCGTCGTGCTCGACGGCCTGCGCATCGCCGGCGGCCCGCTGGTCATCGACGCAGTCGGCGACACGCAGCCGCGGACGCTGATCCTGCGCAACTGCACCCTGGTGCCCGGGCAGACCCGCACCAGCGACGGGCAGCCGGTCCACCCCGATCGGGCCAGCCTGCTGGTCCTCGATCCGTTCGCCAGCGTCGTCGTGGAGCGGTCGGTGCTCGGGCCGGTGGTCGCGGTCGAGGGGTCGCGCGTGCAGCTCACCGACTGCGCCGTCGACGCCGGCAACCCCGGCGCGGTCGCGATCTGCGGCAGCGCCATCGGCACGGTGACCAGCGACGCCGACACCGAGGTCGGGGACGGGACGACGGCGGGCGGCGACATCGCCATCAACGAGTCGACGGTGATCGGCGGGATCCACTGCACGCGGCTGGACGCGTCCAACAGCATCCTGCTGGCCTTCCTGCCGTCGGGCGATCCTCGCAAGGCTGCCGTGCATGCCCGCCGCCGCCAGCTCGGCTGCCTGCGGTACTGCTTCGTGCCAGCGGGCTCCCGGGTGCCCAAGCGGTACCGGTGCCAGTCCGAGCCGCTCAAGCCCCGCTTCACCTCCCTGCGGTTCGGCGACCCGGCCTACCTGCAGCTGTCCGCGGCCAGCGCCGATGCGATCCGGCGCGGGGCGGACGACGAGAGCGAGATGGGTGTGACGCATCTGTTGTATGCACCGCAGCGGGAGAGCAACCTGCTGCTGCGGCTCGACGAATACCTGCGATTCGGCTTGCAGGCCGGCTACATCTACGCGACGTGATTGAGCAACAGGTGAGGAGCCTTCGATGGGTGCAGATCTGAGCCGGGTGCGTTTCGACGCACACCGCGATCACGCCGAAGTGGTGCTGCAACAGGGCCGGCTGCTGCTGGACGCCGACTTCAACGAACTGGTTGACATCATCGACCGGCGGATCCGGGCCGGGATCGCCGACCTCGACAGCCCCGGCACGACCACCGCAGTCGTCCCTCGCACCACGCCGGACGGCTTCAAGGTGTCCCTCACCGCCGGGAAGCTCAGCATCGGGCGGGGCCGGATGTACGTCGACGGCCTGCTCGCGGAGAACCACGGCACCGGCGCGGCGGTGTTCGACCCGCTGCTGGCCGAGTCGCACGGCGCCGACGACACGCCGTACGACGCGCAGCCGTACTGGCCGACGCCTCAGGCGCTGCCCCAGTCCGGCAGCCACCTGGCCTACCTCGACGTCTGGCCGCGGGAGGTCACCCACATCGAGGCGCCCGATCTGGTCGATCCCGCGATCGGGGTCGACACCACCGCGCGCACCCAGATCGCCTGGCAGGTGCGGCTGCATCCCCTCGACACGCCCGTCACCTGCAGCACGCCGGACGCGCAGATCCCCGGCTGGGACGCGGTCATCGCCCCGTCGGGCGCACGGCTGACGGTGGGCACGATCCCGGTGGCCGATACCGACGACCCCTGCGTCCTGCCACCGGCCGGCGGCTACCGCGGGCTGGAGAACCAGACCTACCGGGTCGAGGTGCACACCGGCGGCGCGCCGGGGACCGCCACGTTCAAGTGGTCGCGGGACAACGGCAGCGTCGTCACACCGGTGCTGGAGGTGCTGGCCGGCGCCACCGGGATCCGTCCGGCATCCTTCGGCCGCGACGCGGTGCTCGGGTTCGCCGACCGCGACTGGGTGGAGATCATCGACGACCGCCGCGAGCTGAACGGCGAGCCGGGGGAGCTGCGCCGGATCGAGGTGCATGAGGAGGACGGCTCGTTCACCTTCAGCCCCGCGCTGCCGGCCGACCTCGCCATGAGCAGCGCGGACGCCGCGGCCCGGCATCTGCGGGTGCGGCGCTGGGACCAGCGCGGGCAGATCACCTCCGCAACCGGCGGCAATCTGGACAACCTCGACGCCCCCGGCGCGTCCGGCGTCATCACCGTCCCCGCCGCGGCATCGGTGGTGCTGGAGCACGGCATCGTGGTGAGCTTCTCCGGCGCCGGCTTCCGGGCAGGCGACCACTGGGTGTTCGCGGCGCGCGCGGCCGATGCGTCGGTGGAACAGCTCACGGATGCGCCTCCGCTGGGCGTCCATCACCACTACGCCAGGCTCGGCGTGGTGACGTTCCCGGACTCCGAGACCGACTGCCGCACGCTGTGGCCGCCCGATTGCGAGTGCGACGGGGAACAGGGCGGCTGCAGCGACTGCACGGCCTGCGTCACGCCCGAATCGCACGCCAGCGGCGCGCTGACCATCCAGGCCGCAGTGGACCAGGTGATCGCGGCCGGCGGTGGCACGGTGTGCCTGGCCGCCGGGGTGTACCGGCTGGACGAGAGCGGCGTGGTCGTCGCGAACACCGCCTCGGTTCGGATCCGGGGCCAGGGCCTGCGCACGCTGCTGTTCGCCTCCGCCGAAGGGGTCGTGGTGCGGCGCAGCGGTTTCGTGACGGTCGAAGACCTCACGGTCGTGTCCAGCGGGATCCGGCCCGGCGTGACGCTGGAAGCGACGGCGAAGGCGGCGGTGCAGGCGGTGACCGTGCTCAGCGTCGCCCGCGGAGACCTCCCATCGCCGGCGGTGGCGCTGGCGGGGGTCAGCGCGTTCACCGCGATCCGCGACTGCGTGCTGGTGGCCGACGTCGGGATCGCCGGCGGTGCCGAGAAACAGGCCCTGCTGACCGCGAGCCTGGACATCAGCGGCAACCTGCTGCTCTGCCGCGCACGGGGCATCGACCTGTCCGGCCGGGTCGGGCACGTGCTGGGCAACCGCGTGGCGAACAACTCCGTGCTGCGGGCCGACGAGGCGGGCATCCGGCTGCTCGGCGCGATCGCCCCCGGGCACGGCCTCACGGTGGCCGACAACGTGGTCCTGGTCGGGGGGAGCGGGATCGAGGTGTCGTCGTCCGGCTGCACGGTCGAGGGGAACGAGATCGCCGGCACGGCTCGCAGCATCGAGTCCCGCGGCGACGGCATCGTGGTCGGCCCGCCCTCGTTCGGCTCCCTGCGCGGTCCCACCACGATCACGGGCAACCAGGTGCAGGACGTCGGCGGTCGCGGCGTCGCCGTGGTGTCGCCCGTGGAAACCCTGCGGGGCAGCGGCAACCTCATCGAGCGGGCGCTGGCCGGGATCGTCATGGAGGAGCGGGCAGCAGCCGAGTCCGTCACGATCGCCGACAACACGGTGCGGGACATCGGGTCGCGACAGTCGGACCGGACCGACCGGGTGATCGGGATCCAGGTGGTCGGCGCGTACCGCGCGGCGGTGGAGTCCAACACGGTGCACGGGATCGGCACGGCCCGGGAAACCCGCGGCGAGGCCACGGCGATCGAGGTGCTGGCCTGCGTGGAGTCGCGGGTGGCCGGGAACTCGGTGGACCGCGTCGGCTTCGCGGAATCCGGGGCCCGCGACCTGGGCATAGCCGTGCGCGGCCGGGTGCTGCGGGCGCAGGTGTCGGGCAACGCCGTGCGGCGGCAGCCGGTCGACGTCGACAACGACGGGCCCAGCGCGTTCCAGGGCCTGCTGATCGGGGCTGGGCGCGACCCGCGGGAGCCGGGCATCGTGGGCGTGAAGGGCTACGCGGTCGGCACGGGGGAGGCGACGTTCGTCGTCGGGCACGCCGCGGCGTTCGCGGCGGTGTTCCGGCCGGCGACGGTGACGGTGGACGCCAACATCGTCGCCGGCAGCGGCGAGCTCGCCACGGTCCTGGTGGGTGTCGCGGGCGAGGTGGTGGCCTCCTCCAACCAGCTGCACGCGCGGCTGCAGTCGGCGGCGCCGGCGCTGCATGTGCTCGCGTCGGCGGGCACGGTCAACGCCAACCGGCTGCGCGGCGGCGAACCGTCCGCACGGCTGGACATCGACCCCAAGCGGCTGGCGGTGCTGGGGAACCTGTCCACCAACGGGATCTCGGTCCTCGGGGGCCCGCTCGATCCGCCGTGGGCCCAGCTCAATCCGGCCGGCTTCTGAAGGAGCAGCACACATGCCGAACCTGTTCATCATCGACGATCAGACCGACGCCGCCGCGCTGGTCACCCGGCTGCTGCCCAGCCGCGCCAATGCCGCCGACCGGGCCGCGGCGGAGGAGGCCCTGCGCGCGGCGAACCCGACCTTGGACCTGCGTCGGCTTCGGCCGGGCATGGTCATCGTGGTGCCGCCGACCATCGAGCGGTTGCGGCGCGGGGCCGCCGACGACCCGGCGGGCGATGCCGCCGGCGACCTGGTGGACGAGGTGCGGGCCGCACTGGAGGCGCTCGAGGCGGCGGCGAAGGACGCGCAGGAACGCGCGGCGGGGGAGCGGCAGGAGGCGTTCGCGCTCCTCGACGGCCCGGTCGTCTCCCGGCTGGCCGGCGATCAACTCCTGGCCGCGAACATCGAATCAGTACGGCAGGCCATGAAGGCGGACGAGGCAGCCGGGCCCGACCAGGTAGCCGCGCTGCGGCAGTCGCTGGACCAGTGGCAGGCGGATCTGAAGGCGCTGCGAGAGTTGCTGTGAGCCCGTTGCACATGAGCCAGGCAGGGTAGAACGCTCCCGCGGCGGCAGGCTCCTGAGAGGGCAGGGGACAACCATCGACCTGGGGGCTTGGGCCCCGGGAAAGGCGGGCACTGCGCCACCGTGGGGGCCACCACGACGGCAGCGCACCGCCCCCGGGGGCGGGTGTGGTGACGAGCAACGCGTCGAAACTTCGGACAACCCCCGAAACCCGCGCTCAGCGAGCGGGCATGCCCCAGATTCCGACGCGTTCGCCAGCACCAGCCCCGGACCTCGCCGCAATCCAGACCAGCGTCCACGTCCCCCTTCCGGGCCGGGGCACTGCGCCACGAAGCGGGCCACCACGACGGCAGCGCACCGCCCTCGGCTACGGGGGTGGTGACGAGCAACGCGTCGAAACTTCGGACAACCCCCGAAACCCGCGCTCAGC
>CAZECO010000015.1:0-5363 GCA_964510455.1 uncultured Actinomycetes bacterium | reverse complement strand
GAGCGGGCATGCCCCAGATTCCGACGCGTTCGCCAGCACCAGCCGGAGACCCGCCCGCATGCAGAACAGACTCAAAGACTTCGTCGGCGTCCCTGTCCGGACACCGCAGCAGTGCAATCCCCTGGTGGCCTACCGACCCCACGTCGCCCGACGCGCCGGCCGCCGCCCCCGGCCCGCGGTGCGATGATCCGTGCGTGACGATCCTGCAGATCCTGGGAACGGCCGGGATCTTCCTGACGGCCGCGGCGATCCAGTCGGTCACGGGGTTCGGGTTCGCGCTGGTGGCCGTCCCGCTTCTGGCACTGCTCCTCGACCCGGCGCCTGCCGTGGTGTCCACCACAGTAGTCAGCCTCCTGATCAGCGCCGCCGTGATCCGCGAGGACCGCCATCACATCCGCTGGCGGGACGCCGGTGTGGTGTCGGTGGCCGGGCTGGCGGCGATGCCCCTGGGCTTATGGGTGCTCACCGCAGTGTCCGCGCAGGCTCTCACCGCATGGATCGCGGTCGTCCTGCTGCTGTCCACGGCACTGGTGGCGCGCGGACTGCAGCTGCCGTCGGGGCGGGCCACGGAGGTGGCGGTGGGCGCGACCAGCGGGGTGCTGCTGACCAGCACCGGGATGAACGGACCGCCGCTGGTGGTCGCCTTCCAGGCGCAACGGATGCCGCCGCGGCCCTTCCGAGGAACCCTTTCGGCGGTCTTCCTGGTCGAGGGTGTGGCCGCGGTCGCGCTGCTGGGGATCGGCGGGCAACTGACATCGACCGCCCTTACCGCCGCGGCGGTCGGGATTCCGATGCTGGTGGTCGGATGGTTGGTCGGGAACCGCTGGTTCCACAAGCTGGATCCGGAGATCTTCCGCGCCTTCGTGCTGTGGCTGCTAGTGGCCAGTGCCGTGGTGGCCCTGGCCAGCGTCGCCATCGGCTAGAGGGCGAGCCGCATGACGACCCGCGGCATGCCGTCCGACACCGAGCCGGTGTCGGACACCTTTGCGAACCCTGCCCGGTCGAACATGGCGCGAGTGCCGACGTACGCCATCGTGAGGTTGACTCGCCGGTCGCCGTTGTCCACCGGGTAGCCCTCGATGGCGGGCGCACCGTGGTTGCGGGCGAAGTCGACCGCGCCCTGCAGGAGCGCCGCTGCGACGCCCTGCTTGCGGTAACCGGCCCTGACCTTGAAGCACCACACACTCCACACCGGTTGGTCGTCGATGTGCGGGATCCGCGTCGAATGCGCGAACGCGTGCAGGGCGGCGCGGGGCGCCACCCCCGCCCAACCGCAGGCTTCGACGTCCTGGTACGCCACAACGCCGGGGGCAGGGTCTTGTCGGCACAGCTGACGGACGACCTCCGGCCGGTCGTGCGCCCCGAGCTCCCGGTTCTCCTTGGGGCTGAGGCGGTAGGTGAGGCACCAGCACACCGCCGAGTCCGGGTTCTTGGGCGCGAGGATCTTGGCAACATCCTCGAACCGCGTCGCAGGCAGCACCTCGATCCCCATGCCGTCACGCTCCCGCACGGGATCGGCCGCCGGAAGCGATCCGATGGGAGTCCGTCAGCAGTTCGACGAGCTCGTCGTCATCGACGCGACCGAGACGCACCAGGACGAGCATGGGGGAGCGGTCATGGTGCGGGGTCCAGAAGAAGGTGCCGGGGTCGGATTTGGCCAGCGCCTCCCGCTCCTCGGTCTTGACGGTGACCACGTCGTCGTCCCACATCCGCGCCATCAGCGTCGCAGCGAACCAGGCGGGACGATCCCAGCTGGTTCGCTCGGTGACGTCGGGGAACGCCAGACAGGTGGAGCGGACGTCGGCTTCGGTGGCCACAGACCTACCATCCCCGATGCGCGATCAGGAGACCAGCGCGAACCCGCCGGTCCAGGGCGTCTTCTCGGCCGCCGCGAGGCTGATCTGCAGGAATCCCACGGACTCCAGCTCGCGGGCGCGGCGCAGGCCGCCGGCATCGACCGCGCGCAACCCGCCATCGGTGACGACCCCGGCCAGCAGCGCCTTCGCCTCCGCGTCGTCGCCGGCGATCAGCACGGTGGTCGTCTCCTGACCGACCGCGCCGGAGGCCAGCGTTGCCGCCAGGGTGGTGTTGAAGGCCTTGACGACGCGCGCATCAGGCACCGCCGCGGCGATCTCGGCAGCGGCGGAGCCGTCGGCGGGCACCGTCAGCGAGTCCATCGTCGCGAAGTCAACGGGATTGGTGATGTCGACCACCACACGGCCGGCAAGGGATGCGCCGCGCTCGGCCAGCACCCCGGACACCGCGGGGTAGGGGACGGCCAGCACGACGATGTCGCCGGTCACCGCCTGGTCTCGATCGTCGATATCCAGCGGTTGGACGGTGTGTCCGCCCTTGGTGGCGATGCCGGCGATCGCCCGGCCCATGTTGCCGGTGCCGATGATGGTGACGGTGGTCATGTCAGGTTCCTCCTGGAACTAGTTGAAGATGCAACTACTACCCTAGGGGTACATAGTTGTGGCGTCAAGCATTTAGGCAACAACCATTTGGTACGCTGTAGGGGTGACGGTTGAATGGCTCGATGAGCAGGAGCGGGAGGCTTGGGTCCGCCTCGCGGCGGTGATGGAGCTCTTGCCCGCGCAGCTCGATTCCCAGCTGCGCCGGGATTCGGGGCTGACGTACTTCGAGTACTTCGTCCTTGCGATGCTCTCGGAGGCGCCCGACCGGGTCCTGCGGATGAGTGCGCTCGCGGGCCGGACGAACGCCACGCTGGCGCGGCTGTCCCATGTCGTGAGCCGGCTCGAGGAGCGCGGGCTCGTTCAGCGCTTCGCGTGCCCCGAGGATCGGCGCGCCACGAACACCGGGCTCACCGAGGACGGCTGGCGGGTCCTCGTGGCAGCGGCGCCGGGCCACGTCACGACCGTCCGCCGGCTCGCCTTCGACGGACTGGACGGCGAACAGGTCTCGCAGCTGTCTGAGATCGCCGGCGCGATCCTCGGCAAGGTGGATCCGCACGGCACCATGACCGCGCACGCACTGAGCTGAGCCGGCGCCGGGGGCTCACCCCTCCTGCGCCTGCTCCTCGCCGCCGGACCGCTCAGCCGGGTTGTGCAGCTCGCCGCCGGATGATGCCGTTGCCTGCTCCTCAGCCGGGTTGTGCAGCTCGCCGCCGGACAGCGCCGTTGCCTGCTCTTCGGCGCCGGACCCTGCCGCCGACGGCTTCCTGGCGGCCGATCCGTTGACCACGGCCAGGATTCGGGCGCCGTAGCGCTCGGCCTTCGCGGCCCCGATGCCGGCGACCCCCAGCAGCTCGACGGCGGTCGCCGGACGGCTGGCGGCGATCTCGCGCAGGGTCGCGTCGTGGAACACCACATAGGCGGGGACGCCCTGCTCTGCGGCGATGGCCCGGCGCTCGGCGCGCAGGGCCTCGAACAGGTCGGAATCCGGTGCGCCGAGGGGCGCCGCGGACGGGGCGGACCGCGCGGCCGCCCGGCGGCGCGGGGGCTTCGGCGCAGCCTGCCGCAGGTCGAGCTGGGCGCCGCCCCGCAGCACCGGTGAAGCGGCGTCGGTGACCCGCAGCGCCCCATAGGCGCCCGCGTCCACCCGGAGCATGCCTTGCGCCACGAGCTGCCGCGCCACGCTGCGCCACGCCCGATCGTCGAGATCGGCGCCGACGCCGAACGTCGGCAGCGCATCGTGCCGCAGCGAGACGACGCGCTCCGTGCTCCGGCCCGCCAGCACGTCGATCAGGTGCCCTGCGCCGAACCGCTGGCCGGTGCGGATCGCCGCCGAGAGGAACTTCTGCGCCGCGATCGTCCCGTCCCACAGCGCCGGCGGCGCCAGGCAGGTGTCGCAGTTCCCGCACGCCGAGGACTGCTCGCCGAAGTAGTCCAGCAGCACGACGCGCCGACAGGTGGCGGCCTCGCAGTACCCGAGCAGGGCGTCGAGCTTCGCCGCCTCCACCCGCCGGACCTCCGGCGGCGCGTCGGAGGAGTCGATCCAGGACTTCTGCAGCACCACGTCAGCCAGGCCGTAGGCCATCCACGCCTGCGCCGGGTCGCCGTCGCGTCCGGCCCGTCCGGTCTCCTGGTAGTACGCCTCGATGCTCTTGGGCAGATCCAGGTGCGCGACGAACCGCACATCCGGCTTGTCGATGCCCATGCCGAACGCGATGGTGGCCACGACCACGACGCCGTCCTCCCGCTGGAAGCGGTCCTGGGCGCTGCGGCGCGCGGCCTGGTCCAGCCCCGCGTGGTAGGCCAGCGCCGTGCGGCCGCGGCTGTTGAGCCACTGCGCGGTGGCATCGACCTTCTTCCTCGACGAGCAGTACACGATCCCGGAGGCGCCCTCGAACCCCGCCAGGAAGTCGTCCAGCTGCCGGCGCGGGTCGTCCTTCTCCACCACGGTGTAGCGGATGTTCGGCCGGTCAAAGCTGGACACGTACTCGGGGGCGTCGCGCAGCACCAGCCGGGTGCGCATCTCGGTGCGTGTCAGGGCGTCGGCGGTGGCCGTCAGCGCCACCCGTGGCACATCGGGGAATCGCTCGGCGAGCACCGACAGCTTCAGGTACTCCGGCCGGAAGTCGTGGCCCCATTGGGAGACGCAGTGCGCCTCGTCGATGGCGAACAGCGCGATCCCGTGGGCCGCATGGACCCGCTCGAGCTGGGCCAGGAAGCCGCCGTTGACCAGGCGCTCCGGCGCCACATACAGCAGATCCAGCTCGCCGGCGATCATCGCCCTGGTCACCTGCGCCGCTCCCGCCGCATCCAGGCTGGAGTTGAGGAACTCCGCCCGCACGCCGAGCTGGCGCAGGGCGTCCACCTGGTCCTGCATCAGGGCGATCAGCGGCGAGACCACGACACCGGTTCCGGGCCGCACGATCGCAGGAACCTGGTAGCACAGCGACTTCCCGCCCCCGGTCGGCATCAGGACCAGCGCGTCACCGCCGTCCACCAGGCGCGCCACGATGTCGGCCTGCGAACCGCGGAAGTCGTCGTAGCCGAATACCTCGCGCAGCACCTCCAGCGCGGATGGGGAGTCGGGGCGCAGGGGCATGGGCCGATTGTCCACCCCGCCGCCCGATGCTGTGCGGCCGCCTGTTGACAGCTGCAAGGCGGGACCAAGGCGTTGTGCAGTTGCGACGTGCCCATGCGTCGGCCGCCAGCGGGCGCGCACGCGATCCCCGACGGAATCGGCCATATCTGGCGTTCAACGGGTGCTTCGGAATTTGGCGGGGTGTTCGGGTGCCGCGGCAGCAGCCTCCGGCGGGGGGCGGGGGGGGCGGATCGTGGGACCAGCCCTGCGGTGCGGGACCACTGGGTCGGCGGGTAGATGCACCCGTCCGCGGGGGTTTGCACCCGAAACGGGGGCGTTTGCGGCGATCCGCGGCCGATAGATGCACCCGA
>CAZECO010000014.1:0-34560 GCA_964510455.1 uncultured Actinomycetes bacterium | reverse complement strand
CAGACGAACCCCCGACCCGGGCCGGCGACCCGGAAGGCAGGCCCCACCCGCACGGGCCGCCGCGAGCCTCAGCGACGGAGCCCGCGCCCCCCCAACCCCAGAAACAGTCGTTTCACACCAGCGACCTAGCCGTTTGGACGAAAGGACGAAAGGGCGCGCGTTCGGGCAGCCGTCGCCGACGCTTTCCGTGCGTGCGCCGAGTACAAGGAGATGCCCTACGCAATCCGGCGTCGCCGCAGCGATGTCCCTGGCGAGGAGCGAGTACGACTGTCCGAGGAACTGCGTGGAATCCAAGCGCGTCTCTCGTACCACATGTCGTGGACGCGGATCGAATGCCATGCCGCAGGATCATCCTATGACGAACTCGTGCGCAATGTCAGAGCCCACGCTGGAATCGTAATGCGGGATGCCTGGACGGCGCCTGCACTTGACAGCGACACCGGAATGAACATCCCCAGTGACGTCATTGATCTCAGCGCATTGCAGGACGTCGAGCAGGCGTTCGTGACGACGGCCTCCGAACACGCTCAGCACCTGGGGTCCTCCTGGCGCAGGTGCTGCCACCGATGCGACGTGCCAAGGAAGCGCCACCCGCAGGATGCCGAATCGACCGGCTGACCAGAAACTCCGCCAGATACACTCCCCCACATGGGGGACCGCATCTACCTGTCACCGCCGGACATCACCGACGCCGAGAAGGCGTTGGCGATGGACGCCCTAGATTCCGGCTGGGT
This sequence comes from uncultured Actinomycetes bacterium, assembly GCA_964510455.1. Classification (GTDB taxonomy): domain Bacteria; phylum Actinomycetota; class Actinomycetes; order S36-B12; genus CAVXYG01. The sequence goes on along the minus strand of CAZECO010000014.1, from coordinate 33,826 downwards.
CGCGCCCCTAGGCCCGCATGTCGACGTCTTCGAGCAGGAGCTCGCCGACTACGTGGGGACACGCCACGCCGTCGCGCTGTCCTCCGGCACCGCCGCCCTGCACCTCGGCCTGCTCGCCCTCGGGGTAGGCCCCGGGGACGACGTGCTGGTCCCCACCCTTACCTTCGGCGCCACCGCGTTCGCCGTCACCTACACCGGCGCCCGGCCGGTGTTCATCGACTCCGAAGCGACCTCCTGGAACATCGACCCCGACCTCGTCGCCGAGTACCTCGCCACCGCGCCCAAGCGGCCCAAGGCGATCATCCCGGTGGACCTGTTCGGCCGCACCGCCGACTACGACCGGCTGCTGCCGATCTGCGAGCAGTCCGGGGTGGCGGTGCTGGTGGATTCCGCGGAAGCCCTAGGCGCCCGGCACGGGGATGCGCACGCCGGCACGATGGGCCGGGCTGGGGTGTTCTCCTTCAACGGCAACAAGATCATCACCACCAGCGGCGGCGGGATGCTGGTCACCGACGACACCGTGCTCGCCGACCGGGTTCGGTACCTGTCCACCCAGGCGCGGCAGCCGGCGCCTTGGTATGAGCACACTGACGTCGGATTCAACTATCGGATGAGCAACGTGCTCGCCGCGATCGGCCGGGGGCAGCTAGGGCGATTGGACGGGATCGTGACGCGGCGGCGGGAGATCCAGGCCCGGTACGCGGCGGAACTAGCGGACGTGGCGACGGTGGTTGCGGACCCGCCGTGGGGGCGGGGGAACGCGTGGCTGACCACCGCCGTGCTGCACGCGGGGACGCCGGACGCGGTGTGCGCGGCGCTGGCTGAGCACGGCATCGAGGCGCGGCACGTGTGGAAGCCAATGCACCTGCAGCCAGTATTCGCCGCGGCACCCGTGGTGGGAGGCGCGGTGGCGGAGGAAGTGTTCGCACGGGGGGTGTGCCTACCAAGCGGGCAGCGGATGACAGACGCGGACGTGGACCGCGTCGCAGGACACGTGCAGGACGCGGTCGCCGAGGCACCGGTGGATGTCCGGTACGACGCGGTGCGGGCGGGATAGGGCGATGGCCCAAGGCTGGTACCCGCACTGGGGCAAGCGGATCTTCGACCTCGCCCTGGCGATTCCGCTGGCCCTAGTTTCCCTGCCCTTCTTCTTGATGGTCGCGATCCTCGTGCGCCTGTTCCTCGGCTCACCCGTGCTGTTCCGACAGCAGCGGCCCGGCCGGGACGGACGAATCTTCTGGATGGTGAAGTTCCGCACCATGACCTCCGCCCACGATGCTGACGGCAACCTGCTGCCCGACGACGTCCGGCTGACCCGGTTCGGAGCGTTCCTGAGGATGACGAGCCTGGACGAGATCCCCGAGCTGTGGAACGTCATCAAGGGCGACATGAGCCTGGTGGGGCCGCGGCCACTGCTGGTGCAGTACCTGGACCGGTACACCCCTGAGCAGGCGCGCCGGCACGAGGTGCGGCCCGGGGTTACCGGTTGGGCGCAGGCCAACGGCCGCAACGCCATCACCTGGGAGCAGAAATTCGCCATGGACGTCTGGTACGTGGACCACGTATCGCTGGGTCGCGACCTGAAGGTACTACTGCGGACGCTACTATCTGTGGTCAAGCAGGAGGGGATCTCGACCGCCGACCACGCCACTGCGCCGGAGTTCACGGGATCGATACGGACCGCGCCAGAGGGCGGCCATGGCTGAACCGCTCATCATCATAGGCGCCGGCGGCCACGGCCGGGAGGTGCACGACGTGGTCGTCGCGATCAACCGTGCCTCCGATGAGCCGGCCTGGGACTTACTCGGTTTTCTGGATGACGGTCCGGTCCACCTGGACCGCCTGGAGCGGCGCGAGGCGCGACTGGTAGGAACGACGGATGCACTGCCGAAGTTCGCGGGGGCTTGGTACGTCGTGGGGATCGGTATCACAAGTGTCAGGCAAGTCCTGGCGGAGAAGGCTGACGGGGGGGGGCTGCAGGCGACGACGCTGATCCATCCGACCGCGACTATTGGGCTTGACGTGGAGATCGGCGAGGGGTCCATCCTCTTCAGCCATGTGAGCATCACGACGAACATCCGGCTTGGTCGGCATGTGCATCTCAACCAGAACTGCACGGTCGGTCATGACGTCACGATGGGGGACTTCGTCTCAGTGTTTCCGGGCGCGACGATCTCGGGGGATGTCGTGCTGGAGGAAGGCGTGACGATCGGGACGAACGCCGCAGTGGTTCAGGGACTGACGATCGGCAGTGGAGCGGTCATCGGTGCCGGAGCCGCCGTCGTTAAGGACGTGCCGACAAATGCCACTTTCGCGGGAGTACCCGCTCGCGCCCTGGGGAGTCGGCGATGACCAAGCCGTCTCTTGTTCGGAGTCACTGCCAGAATCGCCGCGCCGCCCACCTTCTGGACGACGAATGCGAAGGGTCGTTCAAGGCCGCCGCCTTCCAGCGACTAACCGGGGGTAGAGAGTGACGCTCGTTGTCCGACGAGTCTGGCCGGGACTCCAGCCCATATCTCCCAAGCCCCAGTGGATTGACGAAGTACGGAGTTGGCCCCTACCAGCGTACCCTGACCGATACGCGTCCTGCCGGGTCCACCTAGGACGACACAACCAGCGAAGAGGACCGCGTCGTCCCCGATTTCGATGCCTCCGAACTCAGAGAGCTCCTCTGGTAAGTGCGCGTCTTCCCGCCCGACAGTGACCCCGTGGAAGATGGTGACACGGTTCCCAATGATGGTTCTCGGGTGGATGACCGTGCCTCTGCCCAGGTGAGGAAAGACAACTCCACCGCCGATCTGGACTTCCGCTGGTAGATCTAGACCGTAGGCATGCAGCAAGATCCTCTGGCTAAATCTCCCGAGCGCGCCTGGACGTGCTCGACTTGACACGAGCCGGTCTATTGTTGGCACGGACCCCGCCTCAGGTATGGTCAATGCGGTCACGATACAGCAAGTCCCCGATGGTGCGAGTGTCCTCAGTCGCGCCTTCGCTCATCGCCACGATCATGCGTTGAGATCCGGCCCGATCTCAGCTCAGAGGGTGCCCCAGAACCAGTCACCGGACACACCTCGACCTGCGATATGGTATTGCCTCCAGACACATCAGATCCGCGGTGCCGAGGGCTATCGGAATGCAGCATGACGGTGCGCGAGCGATCGCTATCGAGCCGTTGACTGGCCTCCGCTTCCTAGCCGCAGGGTGGGCATGTCAGCGCGACGGTGTCTGAACTGGTGCCCAGCCCGTCTCTGATCGAGACAGTGTCCGGTGCGGGTTACCTCGGGGTCGATCTCTTCTTCGTCCTTAGCGGCTTCATTATCTCGCATGTCTACTTGCGACAGCCCGACATCAGCACCTGGCGTGGGGCGAGGCGCTACCTGTGGTTGCGCCTCGCCCGGTTCTATCCTGTGCACCTATTGACTCTTATCGCTGTGGCATGCCTCCTGGCGCTGGAACCCCTGACGTCCCGGGACTGGGTCCCGCAAGACGGCCCTTACAACCCGGCCACCTTCCTGCGCAGCCTGCTGCTCGTGCACGCGTGGGGGAACAGTTTCGCCTGGAACGGGCCTGCGTGGTCGATCAGCGCTGAGTGGTTCGCCTATCTACTGTTCCCGATGGCGGCCACCGTGTTGCTGCGGGTGTCATCTCGTTGGCTACTCGTGACGGCAGCGGCGATGGCCATACCTGCCGGACTCGCGGTGATGATTGCGTTGGTTCCTGGTTTCCTGCAGTTCGAGAGCGGCCCCCCTGCTCCGGATTGTCGGGACGTTCGCTTCAGGGTGTTTCATCTATCGCCTCTACGAACTCGACCCGTCCGTGAGTTCTATGTGGGGCCGTATTGCCCTCTCATCTCTCGTCGCGACCGTTGGCTTGGGCTCGGTCCTCGCCTTCGCCGGCTACAACGCGATGCTAGTCACTCCACTAATGCCGCTCGTCATCTACAGCCTCGCGCGCGGGGCCGGTGCATTTCCGCGCTTTCTCTCCACCCCCACGATGCTTCTGTGGGGTGCGGTGTCGTATTCCCTGTACATGACCCACCTGATAGTGCTGAACGCCATCGCAGCGTTGATGCCGAGTGCCACTTCAGGCCTAGACGGGGTCCTGGCCTGCATCGCGCTGCTCGTGTGTTCCCTCGGCACCGCGCACCTCACCTACCGCTGGGTTGAGGAGCCGGCCAGGACGTTCATGAGGGCGCGCAGCCCCCAGGGTCGGGTCGTAACGGAGGTCGAGCCTCAGCCCACATCGTGAGATCGTCGGCTTGTGGGGTGTCGTTCTGTCACCCAACAAGCCAAAACCCGCAGATCAACGACGGACAACCTTCGCCTTTAAGGCCGCGTCTTGGACGTCACCGCGGACCGCACCTGGGGAGAAGTGGAGTTCGTAGTGGAGGCGCCCCGCAGAAGCCATAGCATCAGCCCTGGTGGGGTAGTCCGACAGCAGATCAGACCATGCCCTCGCAAATTCCTCTGGCGACTCGGCCCTGATGTAGTGGCGGTCAGGCATGAGACCCAGACCCCGAACTCCGAACTCGGTCGAGATCACGGGGATTCCGCGCGCCAAGGCTTCGATGGTCTTAACGCTGGTTCCGGAACCCGTTCTCAGAGGGACCAGCATGGCTGTGACGCCCATCAACGCCTTGTCCAAGTCTGGGACAAATCCCAGAACGTGCGCGCCCGTAGCCTCGAGCAGCCTTCGCAATTCCACGTCATCCTTCCCGATGACGTGAAGGTGGCTCGCTGGATTGACCTCCCTGAGCAGGGGCAGTATGCGAGTGGCCGCTTCAACCGCTGCCACTCGGTTTGGCGGGTATTGGAGTAGACCCAGAAACGCCGCTGTTCCGGGTGTCGGAGCGCGGACCGAGGGCGGCAGGTAGCCAGGATCGGCCAACCCATTCCGAATAAAACGACCGTGACAACTCGAAGGCAGGGACCCATCTCCAGCGGAGAAGCAAAGCACCAGGCCCCTACGCACGAGGCGGCGAAACGTCGCGGAGTATCGGCGCCGCTGCTCGAGAAGGAAGGCGCGCTTCAGAATGCGGGATTCCTGGTCAACCAACGTGTCGATCTTCTCAATCTCGTTGTCGTCAGCATCAACAACAGCCGGCACGCCTGCGATAGTCCGACGAATCGACGCGGCCAATTCGGCTCGGAACACCCAGACCAAATCGTAGGTCCCGCCAGCAAGGACGGCCCTGACCTGACGAGACGGATCGCTGAACTGAAGCGTCAACATCGGCACGGTCCAACGGGTGAGCCACCTCAGGTATCGCCAGTGGAGTCGATCCTCCCTGAAGGGCACCCAGTCAATCGGCAGAATGGACACACCAGCGGGTACTAATGTCCCCGCGGGTGGCGCGGGGACGAAAAGGTCCACATCGTGGGTATCGGCCAGGGCTGTGACAATAGCCTCGAGGCGCCGCGTTGACCCGGAACCGAGAGGCCAGGGAGCCAATGCGGAGATGAAGAGTGCTCGGGGACGGGCATGGGCACCGCTATCGACGGATTCGCCCGCGGGTTGAACGCCCCCTAGCACTTGCGCGGCGACTCCATCAGGTTGGGTACCGGATCGGCCGGCATCCCCATCCGCCAAGGCGCACGGACGAGTCACCGCCCTCGATCGGTGCCTTCGTCGAAGGCTCGGGAGTGCGTGCCGCATCGACAGCCTACCCCTCTCTGTGCCTGGTAGGACCGGTGCCCAAGAACGCTCGGCTGCCGATCGCCGCATCCCTCAGGAGATTGGGCGAGAACTTGGGAGAGGACGATCTCATTGAGACACAGGTCTCCCCACCGAATTCGCAAGGCGCCTGGCGAGCGCGAACAGATGGGGGAGTTCCCTGCGAACCAAGTCTTCGCCCTTGGCGAGCAGCAACAGCGATCGGAATCGCCTCCGCTGGAGAAGCTGCAGGAACATCCGCTCCCTCACCCCACTGATGCGGACTCTCCCCGCCCACCGATGCAGAATCGGGTCGCTCGCCACCTCGGAGATCTGGTTCAGGTAGATTGCGTAGTCACGAGAACCCCAGAGTCGAGCGATATATGGGGCAGTATCAAGCACCAGACTCCTGGCGTAGTCAAATTCGAGCTCCTTGACGTCCCCTCGAAACGCCTCGGTCTCCGGAAATATTGACATTGCCTTGGCGGCCGAATCCCTTGTGATCGGATACATATTCGTTTGTGGACGACTGTAGAGACTTGAAGGCGAACTGAAAACTCGATAGTTGTACCCCGCCCGCCGAACAATCGCGAACCTCCCAGACGCCCGAATCGCATCGAGATTCAGGGAGAGATCTTCGCCATAACTCATGGCTGAGTCGAACGCGATGCATGAATCGTTCAACATAGCTGCCCTATAGAGCTTGTTGCACGGTGAGTTGATGAGGCCCAACCGATATAACGCGGCGAAGTGCTTAAGAAACTCGCTTGAACTCATGATGCACGGGTCGGACGCCAAGTTATCGTACACTCGGACAGAGACCACGCCACTCCGAGAATCGATGGCTTTGAACCCCGCTACCACAAGATCAACCGTACCGTCGCCGGTGGCTGAGACGAGCGATGATGTCATTCCACCATCTAGGTAATCATCGCTATCGACGAATTGTATGTACTGCCCAGTTGCCGCTGCGATCCCGGCGTTGCGCGCACTGGAGACACCCAAGTGCGGTCGCTGCACAAGGACGATTCGGCGATCGCGGTGGGCGTAGTCCTCGCACACCGCGAGACTGCCATCGAGTGAACCGTCATCGACAAGCAAGACCTCCATGTTGCTATGATCCTGCCCCAATATGCTTTCCACGCACCGGGGAAGAGCGCCTGCCGCATTGTAGACGGGAACGACAATGCTCACTTTTACCGTCAAGTCTTCATCCACCAGCCTTGAGTCAAGCTACATCTCGTGAGACTCCCGCACGCTCCATCGCACAAGTCTTTAAGCGAGCCCCACCACCTAGGCAAACGTTGCTAGGTCGGATCGGATCATGATGCAGTCCGTCTCAACAAGTATTGGGTAGTGCCCCGCGTTGTTCGGCACGAATGCACTCAGCGTGAACCCTAGTTCCTCATAAACACTGAGCGCTCGGCGGTAGTCAACGGATGACTCGTAGACTGCCCTGACCGACAGTTCGCTCTGCATCCCGACGAAATTGCGCATGACACTCGCGCCGCTACGCACGATCTCAACGTCCATGCCTTGGGTGTCCAATTTCAGAAATGGCCTGAAGAAGCCGTATTCATCTGCCAACCTGCCGTAGACCTCATCAAGTGTCTGAGTTGCCACATCCACGGAATGAAGAACTTCATTCCGAGTTCGGAAGAGACCCACATCATCATGTCGAGGCCTGCTCAACGAACTGAACTCATCGCAGGCCATTATGTTGAAGGTGTGCACCCCAGACGTTGGGCAGATTGCCAATTCCTCCACGGTCCACAACGGATCGTTCGACGATTTCACCCGAATGACCGAGGCAGCGGTCCGGATTGGTTCAAAGGAAACGATTCGACCGCCATAACCGACCTGATTTCGCAGCATCTCGGCATATTGTCCATGGTTCGCACCGATGTCAAGGACGCAGTCGACGCCGAGATCCGCAAGAAGTCGCCTGAGGTGCTGCTCCTCCCACACCCTATGCAGATCAGCATCGCGGACCACGCGAAACCCCTTGTAGTCACGTGCGCGCTGCCGGGAGAGCCACTGACTAGCCCGCATAGTTGCCCCTTCCGCTCAGCGCTCAGGAACGATCCCGTCCCGGGACTGGTCCAATGCCGCGTAGCAAGTAAAGCATGCGGCCGTGGCTTCAAGTCGGTCGGTCTTACTGTCGTGGCTATCATGCTGTTGTAGATGTCCCGCATGGACGTGCGAGACTCTCTTTGCGCCAGGGCTGAGGTAGCGCGCCGTGGGCGGGAAGGACTTGGGATGAGGGTCTCTGAGCGACTTGCCCGGTACGTGAGGGCATCTCCCCGGGAGAGGCGGGCAAAACGCCATTACGGGTACCAGATGATCGACAGGTGGTCGGATCCGGAGTATTGGCGTGCCGACAACCGACGATGGCGTGCGCTGGTAGCGAAGGGTCAGCGATTCGAACTGGTGTCGCGGACCGAGACCTTTCTAGTCCGAGTCGGGGACTCGACAATCGGTCGCCAAGTCTTCCTCACCGGCGAGTACGATTTCGGGAAGTTCCGGACGGCGCTGACACTGCTCGAATCTCGACATCTGGGTACCCTGGTGGATGTTGGTGCGAACATCGGCACCATCTCAATACCTGCAGTGGCTCGCGGGATCGCGCGAAGTGCAATCGCAATCGAGCCTGATCCGCTGAACTTCTCACTTCTAACCATGAATGTTGCGCTCAATGACCTCCGCAATCGGATTGAATGCCATCAAGTCGCAGCCGGCCCGAATTTCGACTCCTGCCTCGTTCTTGAGTTGGATGACGAGAACCTGGGCGACCACCGCATATCCTCGACCGTGGGGGCGCTGAGGAATAGGAGTGATGCGGTAGTGGTGAGTTCCGCTCGCTTAGATGATCTGGCGCCCTCCCTTGACCCAAAGACGGACCTTCTATGGATGGATGTGCAGGGCTTTGAACTGCATGCACTGCGAGGGGCAACAAGGATCATCGGCAGCCGAGTTCCGTTAGTCATGGAGTTTTGGCCCCATGGTCTGGCTGAGCACGGGGGTCTCGACGACGCGGCCGACATTCTGGCCCCATACGAAGCCTTCATCGACCTTTCGTCACCTGACCGAGCGGTACGCCCCCTCAAAGACTTGAGCTGTCTGTATGACGTCCTGGGGGAAGGGGGCGCATATACCGATCTGCTCCTGCGGTAGCCGGCAGCGTGCTCCGGCTATGCAATCAGGAAAGCCAAGCTGTTAAAGGTCAGCTTAGTCAGCCCGTGGAGTAGACCGACAGGACTTCAAGAGGGTCGAATCAAGTCAGCGATACTGGCTACTAACCCACCCCGACGTTTTCGGCGGCCCGACCGCCGATCAGATCCGGGAGGAATGTCAGTCTAACGTGGATAAGGTGGTCGAATCATGATGATCGTTCCGCACGCTCTCCTTGGGGCCAGGCGGCTCCGCCACAGCGAATGCCCTGTAACCTGACAAAACCAGGCACAGCCTTACTAACAGGCCCGTGGGTAGTGCGGGCGGGGACGTGGCGCGTTCTGCCAGGCGTTCTCCTGCGCGAACTCATAACGAGTTGTGTCATGAGTGACCGAGCCCAAGGAGCGCCTTTGCGGTCCGTCTCGCGGGACGACCATCGGGGGAATCGTCTGCAGGTAGATCCGTGGCTCCGAGTCCCCCAAGAACCACACCTCTAATGTCTCAGGCAGCCACCCCTGGGCCGGGGGACGACGACGCTCTGCGCTCAGGGTCAGAGGGCGGACAGCAGGAAATCGAGTCGGGTGGTGTGCCGCAGGAAATCAATCAACCGCCCCTCGGCCGGTCCGCTGCATCTGGTGCCTCGTGGACCGCCTCGGCTCGACTGCTGAGTCAAGTCGCGACAACTCTGACGTTTGTCGTCCTCACCCGCCTGCTCGCGCCAGAAGCGTTCGGCCTCGTTGCTATGGCCGGGGTGTTTGTTGGCGCGGCAACCGCCTTCGTGGATTTCGGTCTTGGGAACTGGCTTATTCAACGCCGTCCCCTCAAGCCGATCGATGTGGACACCGTGTTCTGGTCGAACCTGTTCATCTCGCTGGTCGTCGCCGCTTCGATAACGATGCTCGCACCTACGTTCGCACAGCTTGCCGGACAACCTGAACTCACTCCCATCTTGCGCGTCCTGACATTGGCCTTCCCCATTGCGGGCCTGTCTCTGACGCAGAGTGCACTGCTGCGCCGAGGGCTGCGGTACCGTCCCCTCGCAGTCGGTTCGGTGGCTGGAACCCTTCTGGGGGCCTTCGCGGGCGTTGCCGCTGCATTAGCCGGGTGGGGAGTCTGGAGCCTTGTTGCACAGTCACTTGTCGCTGCGGCAGCGTCCTCGGCCCTGTTCTGGAGATTCTCAGCCTGGCGCCCTTCCCTTCGCATGAGCGCCACAAGCCTCCGCCAGTCAATGAGGTTTGGCATCTGGGTTGTCGGCGTCGGCTTGTTAGGGGCGGCGTGGGATCAACTGGACGCGTTCTTGGTGGGGTCCACCCTCAGCCCCGCCGATGCCGGGCAGTACGCCGTGGGCAAGAAGATCGTGATGTTCGCCATCGGCATGGCGAGCGGAGCTGTTGTTGCTGTCTCGTTACCCGTGTTCTCCAGGGTCGTGCACGACTCCGCGCGCATGCAAAGCGCCTACCTTCGCTCCGCGACCGCGAGTCTGGCGTCCAGCGCCACCCTGTTGGTTCCTATCGTGGTTGCGGGGCCGCACCTGGTCCCGGCACTCTTTGGCCAGGCTTGGTACCCCGCCGGCCAGGTCTGCGCGCTGCTCGCGATCCAACAGCTAGTGGGTTCTGTCTCGTGGATCGACCGCACAGCACTCTATTCGGTCGGCCGGAGTGGGCGTGAGTTCTGGATCACTCTCGGTGCGGTCTCTGTCATGCCCGTCGCCGTCATCTTCGGTGGGGCCAAGGGTGGCGTAGCGGGTGCGGCAGCGGGTTTGGTTGTCCTTCAGATCGGGATCTGGCCGATACGCCTCGCAAGCATTCGAGCCTCCGTCGGTATCGCGGTGAGGCCAATAGCAATGCGTTCCGCGCGCATCTGGCTAGCCATCCTGTGCGGCATTGCTGCTGGGGTCTTGGTGTCAAGAAATGTTCATGCCAGCCCCCTCTGGCTCTCGCTAATGTCTGGGATGGTGGCGTTGTTGACGTATGCTGGCGCGCTAAGACTCTCCTGCCCGGAAGTCCTGTGGGAGATCCTTGTTCTTGCTCCGACCAAGGTGCAGCGGGTTGGATCGGCTCTCCTCCGGCGCTGACAACGCGTTGGGTCCGCAGCCATGTCTCAGAAGTGCCCCTGGTGGCGGCCCCCCTGGCGATTTGGGCAGGTCAGAGCCAGGTATTGTCGGACCCGAGCGGCGCCCAACGGAAAAGACGGCAGCCGGGTCGCTGGGACACCGTTGGCCCGATTGCAGAATGGGCCGCCAAGACGGGAGGTGCGTGGCAAGTGCAACAACCGCTGAGCCGCCGATCCTCATCGAGCCTCCGCCCGGAAGCGACTCGCCGGCCGCGACTTCTGATCGTCAACAACCTGCCGTCCCATTACCGCACCGCCCCTTTCGCCGCCCTGTGTGAGTTATGGGCCGCACGAACCGGCGGGGAGGCCCACGTCGCCTACCAGGTGCGGAGGGATCCACAGCGGCGTGGGGAATGGTTCTTCACGCCAGATGCGGATATTCCGTTCAGGCATTCTTTCCAGTCCCCGAACAGTCGCGCTTTGAAGCAAATGACCCTATACCCGCCAAGGTTCGGGCTAGGTCTGCTCCTGAGGTTCAGGCCCACACACATCCTCGCCGCCGGATGGGACACCCCACTCTCGGTTGGTTGCGCCGCATATGCCCGCGTAATGGGGACAACAGCAGCCTTCTGGGTCGAATCGAACGCCAGCACCTCTCAACGCAGGGGAATGCTGGCAAGCAGGCTGAAACGCTACGTCCTCGATGCGGGTCTGGGTGTCGTCGTCCCGACAGAGCGGAGCCTTGACCTCATCCACTCCATCACGCCCAAGAACTTCAGTGTGGTCCAACTGCCCAATCCCGTGGCGCTCGCCCGCCTGCCTGAGACACCGGCAAACGGCAAACGAATGATATTCGTCGGAGAGTTGAGCGAGCGGAAGGGGTTCGATACGTTCCTAGAGGCGTGCGCTCGTGGGGAGAGTGAGGGCTGGACGGGGGCAGCCTGGGGAGATGACTCGGCAGGACTTGCAGCCGAGGCGCCACCCAACTGCACTGTCAGTCCGGCACTCCCGCTTGCGCTTCTCCTCCCGCAGTTGCGAACGACCGACATATGGACCATCCCCAGCCGCCGAGATCCGGCACCGTTGACCTACTCGGAGGCGCTCGCACTCGGAGTCCGGGTCAGCGTCTCAGAGTCCGTCGCCTACTCGGAGCATGCTCGGGGGACCATTGGGGCCGGCATCCACAAGTCGAGCGATGCGGCTTCGCTGCTCCGGAGCGCCGGCGATCTGTTGTCCGCTCCGCGGCCAGACGAACGGGCGGCGGAATTCGTCAGCCAGTCCACATGGGCACAGGCCATTGTCGCTCTGCTCCTAGCAGGCAAGAGCCACTCGTGATCGACCGCAGCCAGGAGATGTCGTGCAAATACGTTTGCGCGTTTCGCGGATCTCGGGACCACTACCAAGCAGCCGTTGCCCTGAGTGAAGTCGATCGGCTGGACATGCTGATCACAGATTTCTACACGCCAGATTGGCTCCTCTCGCTGGCGGGTGGCCTTGGAGGGGATGTTGGCAGCAGGCTCGCGCGCCGCCGCGCACCCGGCATCTCGAGTCGGCTCACGAAGAACCGCTTGCGCTCTGCGGTTCCGCTTTCCAGCGGCCGCTTCAACGGGCATAAGGTCGACGACGGTTTGGGCTCACTCGCGGCCCGGCGCACGTCTCACGGTGCCCTGATCTACAGCTACTACTGGCACGGCTTCAGACAAACCATCCAGCGAGGTGAATCCGAAGGCCCGCACATCCTGTTCCAGGTGCACCCCTTCGCATCGCAGATTAAGCGCGTGCTGACGGCCGATCGAGAGCGATCGGGGGTCGACGAGGCGCTCGAACCCGAGGAACGGCTCTCTGACGAGCAGATCACAGCGCGTGAAGCCGAACTACTCACCGCTGACGCGATAATTGCCACATCGCAATTCGTTAGGTCTGGCATCCTCGATGCGAGCAGTACACGTGTTCCTGTGGCCCTCGCGCCCTACGGCGCAACGGAGAACAGAGAATCACCGACCCCCGTCGTTCCGACCCTCCCACCCCCCGGACCCACTCGCCTCTTGTGGGTTGGTCAACTGGCGTACCGGAAGGGAGCGCACTGGCTTGTGAAGGCGATGCGGGCCATGAGTCCCTCCGTGGCGCACCTCACCATCGTCAGTCGCCAACAGCCCCCTCCCTGGCTCGGTCCCCTTCCCGACAACGTGACAGTCCTGAGTGGGGTAAGCAACCACTCACTGGGACTCCTTTTCGGGTCGCACGACATCTTCGTACTGCCCTCCCTTGTTGAGGGGTTTGGCCTCGTCTACCTTGAGGCGCTGGGTCAAGGCCTTCCCATCCTTGGAACCGCCAACAGCGGGGTGCCAGACATCATCGAGACCGGCGAGCAAGGGATTGTGGTTTCGGCTGGAAGCGTTGCCTCTATCGTGACCGCGATCGAGTCGTTACACTCGGACCCGGCGCTATTGGCGCATCTCCGAATGGGTGTCCACCGACTGCGCCTCCCAACGTGGGAAGGCTTCCGCTCGGACGTGCGCGCTGCGCTCATGGAGGCCGAGCAGACCGCCATTCGCGGTGCCTCATGACATCCATCCGTGTTGCCCTGGCCACTGGATCAATACGCCTGCCACAGAAGCACTTCATTCTGGACCACTCACTCGGGTTCGGACATGAGGCCGAGGCGAAGCTATTCACATACGCCGCCAAAGGAATGGATTCAGTTCATTCAATACCCTTCCGTGAATTCGCACCTGAACTACCCCTAGCCTACAATCTCAGGCGGCGACTCTACGCTCTCGGAAGACCCTCCCTCACCTCGGCTTTGGCCGAATGGGAGCCTGATGTAGTTCATCTGCATTTTCTGGCTCTAGGTGGGTTCGCAACCGCGGCGGCCCAGAGGCTTAATGTGCCGCTCGTCACAACGGTTCATGCACTTGAACCCCACCTCATGGATACCCCAAGGAATCGGCGCCAGCGCTACCTTCAAGCTGAATGCCTCGACGCGATGCAAGCGACTGAGCTCTTCTTGCCCGTAAGTTCCTACGTGGCTCAATGGCTCGCGAGCTTGGGTGTACCAGCAACATCGATTCAGACCAACTACTTGGGCGTCGATACGGACTTCTGGAGCCCTAGTGAAGTGATTGCGGACAGCGAGGCGCCGCCCAGGCTGCTCTTTGTGGGAAATCTCACAGAACTGAAGGGCGTCGAAGACCTCATAGAATGCTCGTCACAGATGAGGCAGGAGGTCGACCACACGCTAGAAATCATCGGTTCTGGACCGCTGCGGGAGAGGGTGAGTGAGTTAGCGGCGAAAGACGAACACATTCATTTTCGGGGACCCATGGATCGGCTCGGCGTCAGGGAGGCCATGAACCGTGCGTGGTGTCTCGTGCTGCCCACGCGTACGCAACGTGGGATCGCGGAAGCCGCTGGGTTCGTCCTAATGGAGGCACAATCGATGGGCGTTCCTGCGGTAACCTTTGACGTCGGTGGAACGGCGGAGATGGTGGCCTCTCCAGACTTCCTGGTGAAGGAGAACGACTTCGATTCTCTCCGCAACTTGCTCACGCGCATTCTCGGCCTCGATGCTGGCTCACGGGAGGCCCTGGGCACGCATGTTCGTGAATGGACCATCGCCAATCGAAGTCGCGATCAGGGAGTACGCGTCACCCTGGACCACTACCGTAATCTCTTGGGGCAGTCGTGAATCTTGGGGATGCGTTGGCGATCGACTTGGTGGTCGTCATTGGCTGCGTTCTCGCCTTGGTGCTGAAGGGTGGGTTGCGCCTGTCGCATCCCGGAGTTCTGTATCTCGCATTCCATCTGCTTGTCTTCAGTTTCAGGGCGAACGCCGTGAGGGTTGGTGCTCCCGCATTCCTGAATGCATCTGAAGCTGAGTTTGTGAGGGCACTCCTGCTTTCGGATGTCTTCCTGGTCTCGCTCACAGCCGGAATGCTGTCCGTGCGAGTCCGCGAACCTCCACCAGTGGTTGCAGACCAGTCTAAGCACTTGGGTGCGGTCACGAAGGCCGACCACGAACCGGAGGTTCGATATGGGTCATGGGCGGCGCTGAAGGATCGGTACGTACTCCGGGTCGTATACGTCGCAATGCCGATCGGCTTGCTCACATTTGCCAGGTTCGCATTCATCCCCGGCGTTGACCGCTCGGACTCCGTTGCCGCCACCGCCTACGCGACGCTTCCACTCACCTGGCCCGGGCTACTGCTTGTGATCCTCATCTATCGATATGGGTTCCGACTCATGCTCATGGCCCCCATGTCCCTCTACCTCACCATAATGGCGGTGCAGGGCTATGGGCGGTTCCGTCTGGTCCTACCGCTGATACTCTTGGGCCTCATCTGGTTGGATCGACGAGATCAACGCTGGCCCCGCTTGTGGATGGTGACACTGTTCGCCGGACTTGCCCTAATCTTCTTCCCCCTTAAGGATGTGGGATCGCAAGTCCAGGCCGGTATCCCCTACAGTGAGGTCGAGGCGGAGATTCTGAATTCGTTCTCAGGATCGCTCAGCGGCCAGTCCGATGACCAGACCATCTTGGATCAGTTGGCCATCACCGTCTCCCTGGCGGAAGCACATGGTGGGCATTTCTGGGGGCGCCCGTACCTCAGCCTCCTAACACTTCCCGTTCCACGTGTGCTCTGGCCTGAGAAGCCTGGGTTAGCGGATCACATCGCCGAGATATCGACCCCATATCGGCCGTTGAGCACCATCGGCGGGGTCACGACGATGGTCGGGGACCTATATCTAAACTTCTGGTTGTTTGGCATCACTATCGTCGCATTTGTACTGGGCAGGTGGGGGGTGAGGGCCTATCACGCCGCATATCGGCGCCCCTTCTTGTCCGTCCAGCGCCTCGCATACCTACTCTTGGTGGCGAGTCTCGTCCAATTCGCTCGCGACGGGCTGCTCTCGATTCCCGTTTTCCTTCTTGTTCAGAATCTCCCACTTATGGTCATCATCTTCTTGCACTACCGCCCAGCCGGAGCGACTCGACCCAAACCGGGTCGGGGTCCTGCACCGCAACAACAAAGGACTCGTGTAACTACCCGTGCGCATCACGTTCGTGGCCGACTACCGCAGCCCAATAGCCCAAGGATGGATCGACCTGGTTCGGTCGAGCGGGCATGAAGTCGCCGTCGTTTCGAGCCGCCCCCTGAAGGGCGGGCCCGATGACGACGGCATGCAGTTCGTTCCCCTCGGCCCTGAAGCGGTCCTGCAGAGCTGGATGGCTCGCACGAAACGGCTCGGCGACCGCACGGGAGGGGCTTCCCAGGGATACAGCAGTCGAAATCATGCGGCCGCCCAACGCGCCCTTCGAGCCATCGCGCCGCAAGAACTGCACTTGCATCACCGTTCGCTGAATCGGGCGATCGAGGCAACCGCCCCCGATGTCGTACACGCGCTGCGTATCCCGTTTGAAGGTATGGCGGCAACATCTGCCTGGCAAGGTCCCGTAGTCGCCTCGATCTGGGGAAACGACTTGACCCTCCATGCCGCACTGAATCGTGGCTACCGTCGCTCGACCACCAAAGCGCTTGCGCGAGTCGCGGGCCTGCAAACCGACTGCCACCGCGACCAACGCCTCGCCGCGGAGTTGGGATTCTCGACCTCAAGGCCCACGCTCGTCGCCCCTGGGTCTGGTGGAATTCAGGCATCGGAGTTCCGTGCGGGGGAATCGGCGCTGCGCAGGCGCCTGGGGATTCCTGCTGATGCGCCCGTTATCTTGAACGCTCGTGGAGTGCGTCGCTACACCCGCGTACCGGAGTTTCTCGAAGCTCTCGAACTCCTCTTGATTCGCCGGTCCGATCTACACGTCCTGATGACTGGGATGCTTGGACACGAGCGCGTGGAACACAGAGTTCGACAGATGCCGGGTCGTGACCGAGTCCACCTCCTGCCGACCTTGACGCACGCTGAGATGCCCGATGTCCACCGGGCGGCGGACGTCGCCGTCTCCCTCACTACGCATGACGGCACTCCCAACACCTTGCTGGAATCCATGAGCACGGGGGTGCTGCCGGTCGTCTCCCCGATCGAGTCCGTGCTCGAGTGGATCGATGACGGCATCAACGGGCTAGTGGTTTCCGCGACGGACGTATCAGGGATCGTGAGTACCATACTGAACGCGATCGACTCTCCCGACCTCCGCGCCTCGGCAGCCTCCATCAACCAGCGACTCATCAGGCAGAGGGCGGACCGGGATACCTGCCGGGAACGAATTCTCGACTTCTACTATCAGGTTCTGAGCACCCAGGGATAGTGGTGAACTACAGGTGCCAATTTCGTGTTTGGGTCACGTCGGTCAGGACGCGCGACAACCGCTCGGACATCGATCCACGCGATTGATTGGCGGCCAGCCAGTCCGCACCACGTTGCCCAGAGCCCTCGAAATCACCCTTCATCGCGGCCCTAAGGCCCTCCGCAATACCAGTTGGCGCAACTGCGACACCGCAGGCCGCCGCCTCCACCAACTCGGACGTCAGCCCAGGGCAGTTGGTAAGGACGGGCAGTCCCGCAGCCATGTAGTCGAACACCTTGTTGGGGCTGACCGCAGTCCTGAACAGCTCCACGTCTGCCAGAACATGGAGTCCCAGGTCCGCGGCGTGCAGGAGATCCGGGATGTCCTCCTTCGGAACAGGGTCCATGAAGCGGACATTGTCGAGCTGCATTCGACCGGCCTGTGCCCGCAGGTTCGACTTCTCGATTCCGCCCCCAACCAGGACGATCTCCAGCGGCAAGTCCCGAACGGCTTTCGCGGCGTCCAGGAGAAGACCGAGTCCGTTGGCAGGGCCGTGGGCTCCAGCATAGACGGCAGTGAACTGCTTGAATCCGTAGCGCTCACGCAACTGGTCACGCGCGGCTGACGGCTCGAAGTCCGCCGCGTCCGCTCCGTTGGGGATGTAGATGATCTTGTTCAAGGGGATCCCTCGGGCGACCAGCGTGTCCCGAGAGCCCTCCGCCATGACCACGATCCGCTGTGCCCTCGCATATAGGAAGGTCTCAAGGGTCGTCAGCGCTCGAAAGGCAGGGGATGATGTGGACAACGTCCCCATATCCACCAGCACCTGCGGCCAGAGGTCCCGGATTTCAAGCACGAAGGGCACTCGCCGGACCTCCGCCACCGCCCACGCTGCCAGTGGCGCCAGGAGTTGGGGAGTAGAACCGTAGACAACGTCAACATCGCGCTGCTTCATCCCCAGTACAGTTGCTCGCCCGGCATAAGCCACCCAGTTGAGGATCCGACGGGAGCCGTTCGAGGAATACGACGGAACTGGGACAACTGCCAACCCTTGCTCACTCTCGAGGCGCTTCCCTGTCTGTGGGTTCAGATCACTCGCGATGATCAAGTAGTCCCACCCGTCAAGGCGACCGAAGAGTTCAACGTGGCGTGTACCTCCCGCCTGACCGCGGGGCATCGCGAAGTGGTTGAAGACGAGGACCCGACGGCGGCGATCAGTCATGAGATACTCGCAGAATCCGCTCATGACCATTCCCCGTCACAGTCAGAGCAACGCCAGTTTCCCCCCAAGCGATCTGATAGCTCGTAAGGAGAGCTGCGACATAGCCGGGCCGGACTTCCCGAACACGCGTGTCGCCGGCTCCCCAAGCATGGGATTGTCCATCCAGCACTGCCTCCAGCCAAGGCGACGGTTGCCAAGAGCCGTAGGTCTCGCTGATCCACCCTCGGAATGGCCGGTGCCCACCGAGGAGCGCTTTCGGGGGGATTCCCCACAACTGGCCGGATGCTGCTTCTTCCACCGGCAGGGACATGAGCCAAAGCCGCTCGCCCACACGCTCCACGAAGTCGATGATGCGAACGCCCTCCTCGCTGACGTCGACGACGCGCGCGACCCGCGCACTCTCGGGCTCGGACGTGAAGGCGTCGTGCACGCACAGAACGATCGATCGATCCTCGCCCAGTATCGCCGCCGTCCAGACTCGGGCCGTCCGCAGCCACCGGAACGCCCGATGGGGCACGAGTTGGTCAGCCCCCTCTGGGCGCCAGACGGCGTGAGCGACGGAAGTCCGGAAACCGTTCCTCACCTCTAGCGGACCGTTGTACGTGCCCGTCCCGGGATCGCGAACGATCCACTGCCCTTCTCGGGCGATCCAGGCCGAGGTGATGTCGGCGTGCTGGTGCGACGGTCCGCTCCCGGTCTTGAACCACACCCGCCACGGGCCATGTGACATGACGTGGAAGTACCCGGCCTCCCTGGCCTGAGCCATTGGCGGCAAGGGGGTGCCCACATCCTGTCGGCTCGCATCGACGTACCAAGCCAGCTCGTCGTGATTGACCCACTGTTGGCTCTCGATTCGCCATCCGCTGAGAGCCAGGCCGGCAAGTGCCGAGCCTGTCACAGAGCCGGCCGGCCGGGAGTCCGCAAGGACCCTTCCCTCGTCCCAGTCACCGTACTGTGGGACCGGACCGTCCAATGCCCCGAGCGAGTGCAAGTGCTGGGAGGCGCTCTCCAGCGCGGCTTCAACTCGCTGATCCGCGCCTCCGATCAGCACTCTCACCGCGAGCATCTCGAGCACGAAGCGGTGGTAGGACAAGGAGTCCTCGATCATCGATCCGTCAGGACGCATATGCCTGTCGAGCTGCTTCAGGAAGAGGGCGTCACCCATTCGCTGCCATCGACCCGAAGCGGGGTGGTCTGGGAACATGCGTCCGAGGACGACCAGTCCAAGCCCGTCCCCAAGAAGGTGGTTGTTTTTCATGCTGCTGACCGTGTACGGCAGTTCCAGCATGATGTGCCGGGCACTGGCTAGTAGTTGCGTGTCGAGTCCAGCACGAACCCATGGCGAGAGCCGATCTCCAACAAGCTCCAACACCTGGGCCCAGGCAATCGCGCGGAGGGCCAACTCGAGGCTGGAGTACCAGTTCACTCCCCTCTCAGGTTGGCACTGCGTAAGCCACGCGCTCAGCATGGCCTGGAGTTCAGTCAGCCACGGCCCCTCCGGTTGGAGAACAGCAGCCCTGGCCAGCACCACCAGGTCACGGTGGCGTGCGGCCTCCCAAACCCACTTGACATCCGACAACCTATCGCCAGAACGGATGTCGATCTTCCACCACTTATCATCGCGAGGCCATTCCCGACCCGTTACCGGATCCAGGTACCAGGGTGCGTGCACGCCTGTGGGCACCCTGTCCCCGAAGACCCGGGTACCCTGAACAAGGATCAGCCGAGCGTCCTCGAGGCATCTTTCGCGCACCTCCAGCGACTCAGGCACCACTCTGCCCAGGCCCACGGGAACCGATCGACAATCCTTGGATCGAGTCGGACGGAACAGCACCGAATGGAACCCGCTCCGCTTCGACGCTTCGTAGGCCGCCCGCATCGGCGCGGAAGCCCCGAGCGCACGAAGATCGTGGACAGTCGATATTGGGCTCACCATCAGTGGAACCGGCCCGACGCGATGCGCAGATCAGGGCGCACCACGCTTCCTGTCATGAGCGACTCTGCGGCGGCTAGGGCAACTGCTGTGCTGCTGATGTTGGCGCGCAGGTTCGCGTCTCCGCCCCTCCCCGCAAGGGCCATCTTGAACACCCGGAGATTCTCTCGATGGCCCTTTCCAGGCGAAGCCAGCTTCCGCTCCTTGCCGTCTACGTACAACTTCCTGAAGTCGTCGACCAGCAGCGACTGCCCTCTGCCTAGTACCTCCAGTCGCTCCTTCGACGTGCCTGCGTGGCCGTACTCGGCGTAGGTGATGGTCGCGAGTGAACCGTCGGCGAATCGCAGACTCACGACGAGGTCCTCCTGGAGTAAGGCCTCTGCCCGCCCCGAGCCGAAGGCGACAACGTCGGAAGCGGGCTCCCCCACGATCCAGGAGACCAGATCGATGAAGTGACAGACCTCACCCAGCAGTCGTCCGCCCTGACGCCGGTCCTTGTACCAGTGCATCTCTGGGAGACGCCCGGCGCTCACCCGGTAGTTCAGCACCAACGGGCCCCCATGCTCGCCAAGCAAGTGGCGGGCCTCGGTGATCGCGCCCGAGTGCCGCCTGTTGAAGCCGCCCCACAAGAGCTTGTTCGATTCACCGAGAGCGGCGACGACGTCGTCCAGTTCATCGTTCGTCAAAGCGAGTGGCTTCTCGACGAAGACGCTCTTGCCTGCCCGTAGAGCCTTGGCGGAGATCGCTGCGTGGCTGTCATGCCTGCTGAGAACGAAGACCGTGTCGATCGCAGGGTCGCCCAAGAGATCATCGACGCTGGCTGCAACGGTCGCTATGTCGTGCCGTTCCGCAAGGTGTCGGGCGGACAGGCCACCGGTGGACGTGACGGCCCGAATCGGCAGGCCCGTGTCCTTCATCGCCGGAACCAGTGTCATCTTCGCGAAGTTGCCGGCACCGATCAGGCCGACTGAAGCGGCTGTTCCGGTGGCTGGCACCAGATGCACGGCGGCCCGTGAGACCTTGTCCGGATCGTAGGCGAACTGAACTGCCAATGCTCTCGAGTCCTCGGCGATGGTCGCGTAGGCGGTGTCTGCCTCGTCGATCCCGAAGGTGTGGGTGACCAGGTCTTCGACGCGCAACTTCTTCCTGGCGACCAGGTCCAGATAGGCCTCGATATTGCGACCCTCGGTCCAGCGAACGTGTCCGACCGGGTAGTCGACGGCGTACTCCTCGTAGGTGCGTTCGTAACGACCAGGCCCGTAGGAGCGGGCAAATCGAAGGTCCACCTCCTTCATAAAGAAGGGAGTCCGTGCGATCTCAACCCCGACGTCGCCCACAACGACGATTACTCCCCTGTCGCGGACGCGCTCCACCGCCAGCATGACCGGGTCCGACGACTTCGTGGAAGCGGTGACGAGCACGGCGTCCACGCCGCGACCCTTGGTCCGGGCTCGGATCACGTCAGTCGTGAGCTCGCCGGCCTCCACAAGGCCGAGCCCGCCCTCGGCGGTGACCAGTTCCGCTGTCCACTCACGAACATCAATGCCGACAACGTCGAAGCCGGAGGCAAGCGCGAGCCGCGCCGTCAACTGGCCAACGAGCCCAAGTCCCACGACGCAGATCGAGCCGCCGGGATCGACATCGGCTTGACGCAGTCCCTGAAGCGCGATTGCGGCCACCGCGCCGAACGCGGCTTCCTCGTCGGTCACTCCGTTCGGGATCGGGACAGCCAGCAATCCGGGGACGACCTGCATCTCAGCGTGACCAGCGGACGCGGTGGCGACCCGAGTGCCGACAGCGATGCCTGACACGGCGTCGCCGACTTCAGCGACAAGACCGGCGGCGCTGTACCCCAGCGGCATGTCCTCATCAAGGCGGGTGCGGACTGCGGCCACCGTGTTGCGAATGCCCTCGCTCCGAGACTTCTTCATCACCTGGCGAACGAGATCCGGTCGCGCCTTCGCCTTGTCGAGAAGGCTTGCGCTCGCAAGTTGGCGTACCGCTTTCTCCGTCCCGGTCGAGAGCAGCGACCTCGTGGTGTTGACCAGGACCTCTGTCGGCCCGGCTACCGGCGCCGGAACCTCGACGACTCGGAGGCTGCCATCACCAATGGCTTGGACGACCTGCTTCACGGAACAACCTCTCGAAGGGAACGGAAGAAGCCTCGGGTGTCGATGACTGCCTTGCCAACGAGATCGCGGATGGAGACCTCCTCGAAGTCCGAATGGTCGACCAACAGGACCAGGACGTCGCTGAAGGCAAGCGCCTCCTGGAGTGGGGCCAGTTCGACGTTCTCCAGCCCCATAAGCCCCGGCGGCAGCTCAGTGACATGGGGCTCGACGGCGAGGATTCGAACTTCTGGCCGCTGCCGGGCGATCAGTTGAACCACCTCGACCGCAGGACTCTCACGCATATCATCGATATTCGCCTTGAAGGCCAGCCCCAGGGCTGCGATGACACCCTCTGGCTTGACCGCGTCCAGAACGTCCTGAGCGACGCGGTGCGGTCGGTTGTCGTTGATCTCGCGGGCGGATTTGATCAGACGCGTATCCGCAGGAGCGGCAGAGACGATGAACCACGGGTCCACCGCGATGCAGTGCCCGCCCACACCGGGGCCCGGGTTCAGGACATTGACCCTCGGGTGCTTATTCGCGAGCCGAATAACCTCCCAGACATCCATGCCGAGGCCCTCGCAGACGGTCGCGAGTTCGTTGGCGAACGCGATGTTGACATCGCGGTAGGAATTCTCAACTAATTTGGCCATTTCAGCGTTCTCCGCGCTGGTGAGCACGATCTCGCCCCTGCAAAAGGTCCTGTAGAGTTGCGCCGCACGCTCCGAGCACTCGCGGGTCATGCCGCCCACAAGACGGTCATTCTCGATGATCTCCACCATGATGCGACCCGGCAGGACCCGTTCGGGACAGTGCGCTACGAAGACATTCGGCGCGTCGGCCTCCTGATGGGGGAAGACGAGATCGGGTCGCTCCTGGGCCAACCACTCGCTTATCCTGCGAGTCGTTCCCGGTGGGGACGTTGACTCGAGGATCACGACCTCGCCACCTCGCAGTTTCGGTGCGATTGTGCGCGCGGCTGACTCCACAAAGGAGAGATCGGGCTCGTGGCCATCCTTGAATGGAGTGGGAACGGCGATCAAGAATGCGTCGGCTTCTGGCATCTCAGCGCTGGCGGTCAGCAGGCCACGGGAGACTGCACCGGCGACTGCGACGTCGAGGTCCGGCTCGACGATCGGTACCTTCCCGGCGTTGACCGCCGAGACCGTCGCCAGGTTGACGTCAACGCCCTTGACCCGAACGCCGTGCATTGCCAGTGCGGCGCTGGTCGGCAGTCCGATGTAGCCAAGGCCGATGACGGCAACGCCGTTGTCGAAATGGCTCATTCTCAGCCTTCCTTGTGTGAGGTATCGAAGTCAGGTAGACGTGCGCCCAGCCCGAAGTACTCCGCGATCGCCGCGAGAGAACGGGCGGCTGCCCTGCCGTCTCCGTACGGGTTCACCGCGTGGGCCATCTCCTTGTAGGCGGAAGTGTCATTGAGCAGCAGACCAAGCCAGTGGGTCACCGCTGCACGATCCGTGCCGACCAAGCGCACGGTTCCTGCCTCCACGGCCTCTGGCCGTTCCGTCGTATCACGCATCACGAGTACTGGCTTCCCAAGGCTCGGGGCCTCTTCCTGGACACCACCCGAATCGGTCAGTACCAGATGCGCTTCACGCATGGCGTGGCAGAACTCGTGGTAGTCCAAGGGCTCACAGAGCAGGACCTGCCGAAGGTCCTGGAGCACGGGCTCGATGACCTTCCGGACGCCCGGGTTCCTATGCATCGGCAACAACCATGAAACCTCCGGGTTCCGCGTGGCGGCCTCCCGCAGCCCGATCATGGCCTCGCGCATAGGCTCTCCCCACGACTCCCTCCGATGCGCAGTGACCAACACCAAGGGTGCTCCGCTGCGCACGAGTTCGGCCACGCGCGACTCTCGGAACTCGACCGGGATTCGCATGGTGTCGAACAGTGCGTCAATCACCGTGTTTCCAGTGACTGCGATTCTGCCCGGGTCCACCGCCTCGCTTACCAGGTTGGCCTTCGAAGTCGAAGTCGGTGCAAGGTGGAGGTCGGCAAGGCGCCCAACAAGTTGGCGGTTTGCCTCCTCTGGGAATGGAGACGACAAATTGCCCGTGCGCAGACCTGCCTCTAGATGGATCACCGGGATGCGCTGGTAGAAGGCTGAGAGTGCCGCGATGAACGCCGTAGATGTGTCCCCTTGCACGATCACTGCATCAGGACGCTCCCGC
The DNA here is from genome assembly GCA_964510455.1 of uncultured Actinomycetes bacterium. Classification (GTDB taxonomy): domain Bacteria; phylum Actinomycetota; class Actinomycetes; order S36-B12; genus CAVXYG01. The sequence goes on along the minus strand of CAZECO010000014.1, from coordinate 9,249 downwards.
TCGAGAATGCCCGTAGTCGCCGTAAGTGCACGGCTCGACAACTCGGCAAGCGTGGCCCCCGGACGCATGATGTCGAGGTCGTGGTCGGGATTGATGCCGAACAACTGGTTAACCTGGTCGAGCATCTCGCGGTGCTGGCCGGTGACTGTCACGATGGGCTCGAAGCGGTTGTCGCTGTCCAAGCTCTTGATGACTGGGGCCACCTTGATCGCCTCGGGTCGCGTGCCGTAGACCACCATGACGCGCTTCATACGTTCTCAGCCGCTCCCGTAGATCGCGGATGCACCGCGGTGTCCGGATCGCGTGCTTGGCGCGATCCGCCACGCCCCGTGCACGAGGCACTCCCCGCGCGGACCATGGCGCTGGCGCGCGGAATTAGAGGTAGGTATTCAGCCGTCTGATTCACGGCCCTCCCCCCTGAAGGTCTCAGATTGCAGATCGATCAACCCTGCCCCGTGGATGGACATGCTACCCGCAGCCCGCAGGCGCAGGAGAACCTGAGGGCTCGGCAAACCGTCTTGTTGCTTACCGCCGTCGACGCGGACCATTGCACCGCATTTGGAATCACCGGTCAGGCGGGTCCGTGGCCGAACATTCGGTCCGATTCAACCGATGCGCGCTTTGACCTCCCGAAATCCTCGATGACCCCCAAGTCCAACGCTTACGGGCCAGTACCCTCACCGTGTTCGTCTGAGTGTGCCATAAGGTTGCGATCGTGAACGGGGAGCCGAGACTACGTATCGACATCACCAAGCCCGGCGGGTTCGTGGCTGGGATGTGCGGTCCCGCGCGCGACACAGTGGGGATGGGCACTCTGTCGGGATCGGCCCCTCCTGATCGGCTCCACCCCTACACACCGCGCCACCCTAGGCACGACTGGGACCGGTGAAAGGTGGTGCGGTTCATCTCGCTGTTAGTCACTGAGGCGATTTGGCTGGGCGCGTGGTTCACCGGAAAGCAGGTAGCGCCACCAGCGTCGTGCGGCGCTCGGCGAATTTCGAAGGCCGTCCACATAGGTGCAGTCGATTTGGGGCACCAAACCGGACGGGCCGGTCGCCCTGCATTGTTGCCGAGGAGGTGTGTTCCTCGGCAACGTGACGCGGCGCGAACCTCCCTGCGGCAAGTTCATCCTCTCAGTTGCCTTCCTGCACGAGTTCTGTTTCGGCAGACAAAGTCTGAATGCGGGACAGTCGACCTATGACCGGCACGATGTCGCATCCGGATGCCGGCGAGATCCGCGCAGTGCTCGGCGTCGCCCTCGAAGCCGCAGGCATCGATCCCCCGATGCCTCTGGACGATCCGGACCGATGGGACGCGGCCCAGCTCGCGAGACTGTCCCAGCTCAGTGGGATCCCGGCCGAGGTTCACCGCGGCGCTTCGGATCACGGGCTCACCCAGTTGGCCGATGCTCTTGCCCCAGCCCAGCGACTCACTCGGTTGCACAACCTCCAGAAGCTCGCGACGACCGCCCGAGCGCTGCAGACTCTGCGCGAAGCGAGTATTGACGCCGCAGCCTTCAAGGGCTTGGCGATTGCTGGCGCAACCCGCGCTGACCCTATGACGCGCCGGTCCGCCGACATCGACATCCTCGTCCCCGCCGACCAACTCGTTAGGCTCCACCTCGCTCTGACCGAGGCTGGAGCCGTGCTCGGGCCGAGGTACATCGAGCCGAGGTTGGGGGCAGCCGATCGCGCTTACCGCTACCTAAGCCAGGAGATCGGGTATGCCTTCCTAGGCCAAGCGCTAGACGTGCATTGGCACCTCGGCTACCAGCGCCGTTCCCTCCCCGACACAGTGGCGGCCCTGGCGCGCACGGAACCGGTCCAAGTGGGCGGCGTAGAACTGATCACACTCTCACCTCGTGACGCGCTCATCCACGCTGTCGCGCATTGGCGTTATCAGCGATATGGGGGCCTCAAGTACGTGGTCGACATCCTTGGACTCCTTCGCCAGGTCGAGGCTCAGGATGGGCTACCGGAGTCGACGATGCGAGGGATCCGGGTCGCTCGGGCCTTGGCTTCCCCTGGATGGGTGACCTCAGCCTGCCCCGATGGCGTACGGCCACGCGACTGGCGGATGGCCATGTCCTCGCTCCCGAACCGGACTCGGACTAACTCGCCTCGGTATCCCCGGGTCGCGACAGTCTGGCGGCACATCGAGACCACGCCGGACTGGGGCGACCGAGTCGAGATCCCACTGCGAAGCGCCGCGGGTCCCCTGGTGCGAAAGCTGCGTGGCGCGCAGACGCGCTCCAGACTCGGGCGACGTTGACACATGCGGTACGGCCACCCACGCGGGGCGCATCCGCCCGGCCGTCACGGCGCAAGGAATTTCGGGTCCTTGGCCGCGAGCAGCTTGGCGTCCCACCGTGGTCGTGTCGATTATGATCCAGGATTTGGGTTTAGCCTCACCATTTCATGATCTTGTTCTCCGGCCTCTTGTTGATCTTGCCCGCGGTTGAATCGGATGGTGGGCGTGCTCGTCCTGCCGGCTGGCTCTGCCGGTGTCGGCCTTCTGGCTCCTGGTCGGGGGCGGCGGGCGACCACGGCCAGTCCCGGTCGAGGTCGAGGATGCTTCTTCGACCGGTGCGCAGCAGCCTGCCGGCGGCGGCGAACAGGCGCAGCCGCAGCCGTTTCGGGTCCGCGACGGCGTGCTCGCCGGGCCAGGGCGAGGCGCTGCAGCAGGGCGGCGAGCAGTTGGGCCAACAGCACGAGCTGCAGCCAGACGGCGTTGGCGGCGAAGTCCTGGTAGGGCAGGTTGCGGGCCCCGGTGTCCTTCGCGGCGCGGATGCGGTCCTCGCAGCGCGCCCGCCGGCGGTGCCGCAGGTCCAGGCTGGGGTGTACCAATGATCTTGGACAGGTTCTCTCCCAGCCAGAGAGGATTCGTTCATGTCAGGACCAAGCAGGAAGTACAGCCCGCAGTTCAAGGCGGAGGCGGTGCAGTTGGTGATCCAGACCGGCAGGCCGATCGCCGAGGTCGCCCGGTGTTGAGCGCCAGTCGTTCTGATCATCTTGGCGTCATGGTTGGTGGTGATGGTTTCGGGGTGTGGATGAGCCCCGCCGGGGTTGTCCGGCGGGGCTTCGTGGTCGTGCTGTCGTCGTGGTGGTCAGGGTGTCGTGGTGGTCATTCGGCGGTGACTTCGGCGACGGCGGCCCTGGCTGAGGATTCGTCGACGATGGCCTTGCCGGTGGCGTACGCGGCGACGAGTGCCTGGATGGCGAGGTTGTTCACGGCGCGTGGCAGGCCGCGGCCGACCTGGTGGATCATTGCGGCGGCGTCGTCGCTGAACAGGGGGTCGCCTCGTCCGGCGAGCTTGGTGTGGTGGGCAAGGTACGCGGTGGTCTCGGGGCCTGTCATGCCGGGCATCGCGTAGCGCAGGGCGATGCGCTGGTCGAGGGCGGCGAAGGTGCCGAGCTTGATCCGCCGCCGCAGGGTGGGCTGCCCGACCAGCAGGCAGGCGAAGGGGCTGCTGGAGTCCATGTCGGCGTTGGTGAGTTCGACCGAACTCGGTCGAACTCACCTTATGCCGAGCCGCCGGTTATGCCGAAGTTATGCATTGACGGCTCGGCATCTCCGGCAGTGCAGCCATTTCCGGGCTCGGAGCTCGGCATAATCAGAGGCTGATCAGGAACGCAAGGAGCGTGTCGGGCGGCGTGTATCGGCCTGGTCTGGTGTTGAGCGGCGCAGTGCGGGCGAGGGCCTTCTCCTTGAGCGCCATGCTGGCGTGGATGTAGATCTGTGTCGTTCGGGCGCTCTCGTGGCCGAGCCAGAGGGCGATCACGGCGGAGTCGACGCCGGCCTCGAGAAGGTTCATGGCGCAGGTGTGTCGAAGGACATGCGGCGAAACGCTCTTCGCCGTGAGGGACGGCTCGGTCAGTGCCGCGATCCTGCTGTACTTGGCCACCAGCCACTGCACGGCGTCGACGCTGAGGCGCTGTCCGCGCGAGGTCGGGAACACCGGGTCTCCGGGTCCGCCCGATCGCTCCTTCGTCCACTGCCGGAGCAGGGCCACCGTCTGCTTGGTCAAGGGAGTCGCCCGGTCCTTGCGACCCTTGCCGTGGCAGCGGACGTGGGCACCGGGTCCGAGTTCGAGGTCCGCGATGGTCAGGTGGGTGAGTTCGCTGACACGCAGGCCGGTCTGGACCGCCAGGACCAGCAGCATGTGGTCTCGTCTGCCGATCCATGTTGTCCGGTCCGTCGCGGCGAGCAGCGCGTCCACCTCGGCGACATCGAGGTAGTCCAGCTCCCGCTTGTCGTAGCGCTTGCTGGGGATCGCCAGCACGCGCTGAATCGTCTGGGCGTGTTCGGGATGGCGGTAGGCGGCATACCGGAACAACGAATGGATCGCCGCCAGCCGGGTGTTCCGGGTGCGGGCGCCGTTGCGCCGGTCATGCTCCAGATGGGTGAGGAAGTCGCCGACCAGGGCGGCGTCCACATCGCTGACGTCGAGCTGCGACGGGGCCTTGCCGGTCCGGTCCTGGGCGAACACCAGCAGCATCCGAAGGCTGTCGCGGTAGGCGTCGACGGTGCGGGGGCTGGCCTGGCGCTGGGTGATGAGACGTTCGGTGAAGAACGCCTCGATGGTCGGTGCGAAGGTGGTCATCGGGGCAGCTCCTGCCAACGCTCCAAGCGCTCCGCGGCCAGCCCCAGCAGCTCGGGGCAGGCTTGCAGGTACCAGTAGGTGTAGGCCGGATCGGCATGGCCGAGGTAGGCCGACAGCAGACTCAGCTTGCCGGTCGGATCGGCTCCCTCGCGATGCCAGTCGCGGACCGTGGCCACTGCGAAGGTGTGTCGCAGGCCGTGGAGCTTCGGCCCGGTCCCGTCCGGTCGGGGTTCGAGCCCGATCTCGATGAGGAGCTTGCGGAACACGTGGCGCACCGTGGCGTCGAGCAGCCTCGTCCCACGCGTGGAGACGAAGAAGCTGGGCGCCCTGGGGTGCGGGCAGAGTTCGTCCCGGACCTGCGCGTAGTCGCGCAGCGCGGCGCGCGCCGACTCGTGCAGCGGGAGCCGGCGGTGTTTGCGGAACTTCGTCAGCGGTATGTCCAGCACCCCGGCCCGCAGGTCCACGTTCTCGCGGTCGAGGCTGATCGCCTCACCGATCCTCATGCCGGTGACCGACAGCAGCCCGAGCAGCGGCTGGTATGTCGCACCCCGCAGCGCTGGCCGGAGCGCGCCGGCGGCCTCGAGCAACCGGGTGATGTCGGCCTCGGAGTACAGATGCGCGGCCGGGCGGTGGCGCGGACGGCTCAGCAGGTCCGGCGGCGGGACCTCAACGGTCGGGTCCGAACATTGCAGGTGGCGGGCGAAGCCGCGGACCACACTGAGGCGATGGGCCCATCGGGTCGGCGAAGCATCGGGGCTCCCGGTGGCCCAGGCCAGCGCGGCCGCGCACGTGACGGTGGCCGCGTCCGAGTCTTCGAGGTAGTCCAGGAAGTCGACCAGCAGGCGATCGTGGCCGCGCAGCTTGAAGCCCAGCGCTCGACGGACGGCCAGGTAGTCGATGGCGGCTTGCCGCCGGCCAGTCATGACGGCACCACCGGCCACGGCCGCGCGAGGCTCGCCAGCGCTTCGAGGTCGTCCTTCGCGTAGAGCGCGGTCGTGGCCGCCCAGCGGTGCCGAAGGACCTGCCCGATCTCCAGCAGCGGCGCCCCGGCCCGCCTCATGGAGCATGCGCTGGCGTGCCGGAGTCGATGGCCGCGCACCTCCGGCAGGCCCGCCCTCCCGCAGGCCGCCATCACGATCCGGCCGATCGCGTGGTAGGACAGCGGACCGTAGGGCGCCCGGCCGTGCAGGAACACCACGCGATGGGTGGTGGGAGGCCGTCCCCGCCGGCAGTAGTCCGCCAGCGCGCGTCCCACGTCGACCGGTAGCGGCAACTGGTCGCGGCGTCCGCCCTTCCCGCCGATCGTGACCTCGCCGATCGTCCAGTCCAGATCCTCGAGGGTCAGACCGACCACCGCACTGGCCCGCAGGCCCAGACGGGACAAGACCGTGAGGATGGCGAAGTCACGCCGGCCGATGGCCGTTCGCCGGTCGCAGCTGGCGAGCAGGCGGCTCACGTCGCCCGGGGTCAGGTCGACCGCCCGGCCGCTGTCCCGCCAGTTGCCGCCGCGGGGCACGCATCCGCTCAGCGAGGTGCTGGTGAAGCCGCGGACGTAGAAGAAGCGCAGCAGCGCCCGCAAGGCCGTCGTCACGTTGTTGGCGGAACCGACGCTGAGCCTGGCGGTGTCCCTGAGCAGGAACACGTTCACCTGCCGGGCGTCGAGATCTGCGACGCTCCAGCCCTTCGCGGGCGCGTCCGGCGCGCAGTCGAGCAGGAAGCGGCGGGCGACACGCCCATAACCGACGATGGTCCGCGGTGCGAGTCCACGCTCGGCGGCGAGGTAGCCGGCGAACTCCTCGACCAGGCGATCGGTCGGGCTCGCGGGTACCTCCTCCGCCTCCTCCGGCAGAACTCCAGCGGCCCGCAGATGGCCCAGCAGCGGGATCAGGCCCCGTGGGGTCAGCCGGCGGTGATGACCAGCCGCCCGCCGAGACACGAGGAACTGGTCGACGCGGGCGGACGTGAACGCCTCCGGAGCTACCCCGTTCTCGTCCAACCACCGGCTCACGTCAGCCATCAGATACAGGTGGGCCGACGCCGTCCAGGGCGAGTAGCCCAGGCCCGCCAACCCCTTGCGGTAGGCCGAAGCGTGACCTCCGAGCGGGCCCGAAACCTCGGGCCACGACGGCTTCTTCATGATGAACGCCTCCTCCCGGGGAACACCGTGCTCCCACAAGGCAAGCGTCCGCTGGGGCCGGGGGATTATGCCGAGGCCAAAAGTTCAGGCATCACCCCTGACCAGGCAGAACCCCCTGCCGAGCTGCTACTTCGGCATAACCGGCGGCTCGGCATAAGGTGAGCAGCCGCAGCTCCTCCAGTTGGGCGGCGTCGAGCAGGTGGGCTTCGTCGACCACGATCGTGACCGTGCGGCCGCGCTCGTGCCGTTCGGCGGCGAGCAGGTCCGCGGCCTGCGGGATCAGGCCGGCTTTGAAGAACCTGGGGACGCCTCCGAGCGCGGTGACGATACCGGCGTAGACGCCCAGCGCCCCGGTGGCGGGGTTGCCGAGGTAGATGACGGTGTTCCTGCTGCCGTCCAGCCCGGACAGGGCGGCGCGGACCGCGACGGTCTTGCCGGCGCCGACCTCGCCGGTGATGACGCCGATGGCCTGCTCGTCGATGCACCAGCCGATCCGGGCGACGGCTTCGCCGTGGGCGGCGTGCCGGTGCAGCATGCCGGGGGCGAGGTCCTTGCCGAACGGGGTGCGGGTGAAGCCGTAGTAGGCGGCCATGCCCTGGATGCTCATGCCGCACCGCCGGCGAGTTCCTCGATGAGGTCCAGCTGCCCGGGCAGCTCGGTGCGTGCGCCGGTGGTGCCGGCCGGCTGCTGGGCGAAGGACGCGATGTCCGCCTCGACGTCCGCGTCGTGGACGGCCCGGTCGTGGGACCCGAGGGCGGCGTAGTCGATCCGGGTGGCGTCCAGCGCCCGCTGGTGCTGGACCGCGAGCAGGCCGAGGTAGTCGATCCCGGTCGGCGCCGCGGGCCGCGGCGGTTCGTCCGGGGCCGCGGCGGGGTGGACGTGCCGGCCGATGACGTGCGGCACCGCGGCGCCCATCGGCCGGCCCTGGTGGCGGACCTGCAGGACGGTCAGGTCGAACGGGTCGAACACGACCTCGACCTTCCGCCCGATCAGGGCGGGATCGACCTGGTAGACGTTGCCGTGCAGGCTGATCGTGGCGGTCTTCGTCACGGTGCGGTGCTGCGACCATTGGAACGCCTCGGCCAGCAGTCCCGGGCCCGGCAGCTCCGGCGGCCCGGCCGCCAGGAACCGGGCCAGCGGCTCCTGCCCCGTCTCGGAATGCTCCCGGTGGTGGTAGACGGTCTCCACCCACGCCGCGAACAGGACGTTCAGCGCGCCGATGTCGGCGACGGCTGCGGGGTCGACCTCGACGAGGAACTGCTCGCGGACGGTGCGGAAGAACCGCTCGATCTTGCCGCGGCCGGCCGGCTGCCCGGGCCGGGAGTGGACCAGCCGGATCCCGAGCACCGCCAGCGCCCGCAGCAGCTGGGAGGACCTCATCGCGGCCCCGTTGTCCAGGTACACCGAATCGGGGATCCCGCGGGCGGCGATCCCGGCGCGCAGCGCGGCGGCCAGCCGCAGCTCGTCCTCCTGATGGGACCAGCGGTAGGCGGTCAGCGCCCGGGAGTGGTCGTCGATGAACGCGAACAGGTACGCCTTGCGCCCGCCGATCACGGGACCGTGCAGCGCGTCCCCGGTCCACCGGTCGTTGCGGGCCTCGGCCTCGAACCGGCCGTACGCCCTCGGCGCCGCCCCGGCGGCAGTGTTCAGCCCGAGGCCGGCGAAGTGCCGCTGCAGGGTCCGCAGCGACGGGCGCGGCCCGCCGTTCGCCGCCAGGACGGCGAGGACCTGCGCCGCGGTGCGGTCGGGGTTCTCCCGCTTCAGCGCCACCGCCAGCTCCAGGACCTGCGCCGGGGTCCGCGGCGCAGCGGCCCGCGGCGATGGGACCAGCGCGTCGAACCCGCCGGCCCGCCACGCCCGGATCCACCGGTCCAGCGTCGGCCGGGACACCCGCACCCGCCGCCCGTCCGGGCCGGTGTGCTCCATCCCGGCCAGCGCGCGCACCAGCGCGCCCCGCTCCCGCTTGCCCAGAGCCGGGTCGGCCGCCTGGCGGATCAGCGCGTAGCGGAACAGCCCGATCTCCCGGGCCCGGTCCTGCCGGCGGTGCTCGGAACCCTGTGTCGATGCCATGTGTCGCCCCCGAATGCTCAGCGGCCGCGGCGCGGCCGGCTCTCAGCAGGGCAACACGCCGCGACCGGCGGCGCCAAGGGGCAACTCGTGTTGGCCCTCACCCCCCGGCAACTCCCGGGGCGGAAGCCTCGAGCGGCGCCAGCAGCCGGCCCTGCGATGCGGTGGCGGCGAACCGCCACGGGTGCCGCGGGCCGAACCTGCGCGAGGCCGCCGCAGCGGCCAGGCCGACCGCCTCCACCGCGTCGGCCAGCGCGGAGCCGCGCGGGAGGATCGGGCCCGGCTCGGGGTCCAGCGCCATCAGCAGCTCGGTGAACCCCCGCCGCCACCCCTGCGCCCGGGCCGCGAACCGGCGCAGCCAGCCCCGCACCGTCGCCTCCGGCCGGTCCAGCAGCACCGCGACCGCCCGGTGCCCCGACCCGCGGGCCTTCGCCAGCAGCGC
>CAZECO010000013.1:18709-36048 GCA_964510455.1 uncultured Actinomycetes bacterium | reverse complement strand
GCAGTCCGCCGCGCCGCCCTGCGATGGACCGGGCATGGCACCGGATGCCGTCGGTGCCGCCTGCTCGGGCTGCGGTTGCGGCCCGCATCCGGACAGGGCCGCGCCCATCGCGACCGCTGCGAGCACGCGCAGGATCCCGGTCGGGCGGTGCACCGCGATCACCCGCCTTCGTTCCGGGCAGTGTCCGACGCGGGCGCCGTCCACGGCTGCTCCGGCGGGACGACGCCGGGCGGGAACGCCGGCGGCGGGACCCGCAGCGGCTCGCCGGATGGACCGCAGGCGAGGATCTCCACGTACGAGGCCGGGCCGATGACCCGCATCTGGTAGGTCAGCTGCACGTACTCCTGCGCCGAGCGGAGTTCGGCCTGGGCGTATCCGAGGTCCACCCGTTGCGCGTCCTGCGCGCGCAGCACGCACGCGACCGTCAGCCCGGCAGGCTTCGTGACGTCGAAGGTGATGTCGAGCCGGTCCGGCTGCGGCTGCTGCCACACCAGGAGCCGGGCGTCGGTCGGCCCATCGGTCAACCGGACCGCGAAGAACGCCAGGGCGGCGGCGCAGCCCAGGATCACGGCGGCGGCCGCGATCCGGCCCGGCCAGGGATTGGAGTCCAGGCCGTAGCGCTGGCGCATCTCAGGGGTCAGCTGCTCCGCCCGCGGCGCCATCCCGCCTCCAGCCCTGTGCTGAGTGCTCGTCGCGTTTGCGACACTGGTTCCAGTGTGACAGCCGGGTCGGCCGGGCCCGGTCACTGTGATGCCGGGAGGCCTGCGTGGAACCGCTGCTCGGGATGCTGGCCGCGCTGGCCGCGCAGGCGCCGCAGGAACCGGACCCCGGCATCGTGACGCCCGGGTTGCTGGGCCTGGTCCTGGTCCTCATGCTCGGAGTCGCGATTGTCTTCCTGTTCCGGTCCATGAACCGTCAGCTGAAGCGCGTAAACATCCCCGAACCGCCCTCCCAGGACGACGGCGACGATGAGCAGCCCCCCGCACCGTGATGCCCTGCGGCTGCTGTGGACGCCCAAGTGGGTCGGCCTCACGCTGCTGGTGCTCGTCGCGAGCATCGTCTTCGCCGCCGCGTCCTCTTGGCAGTACCAGCGGGCGATGGATCAGGTGACCGCCCAGCGCGCGACCGCGGAGGCGCCGCAACCGGTCGAGACCCTGGTGCCGGACGGATCGCAGGTCCCATCCGGTTCGCTCGGGCGGCTCGCTGTGGTGCAGGGCGCCTATGTCGCTGATGCCTGGGTGACCGGCCGGGCGTCGCCCGACGGGGAACCGGGCGTCTGGCTGGTGAGCGCGGTGGACGACGGCTCCGGACTCCTCACCCCGGTGCTGCGGGGGTGGTTGGCGCAGAAGGCGCCGCAGCAGCCTGCTTCCGGCGATCCGGACGTGGTCGTCACCGGGCGGGTCAGCAGCTCGGAGAATTTCTACACCGGCATCCCTGCAGCCGGCCGCGACGAGCTGGTCGCCATCACCACGCAGGGGTTGGCGGAGATCTGGCAACAGCCGTTGCGGGCGGGCTACCTGGTTCTGACCGAGCAGGTCCCCGCGCTGGTCGGCGATCCGGTGCCCGTCCCGCCCGTGTTCGGCGTTGCGGACGACGTCGCCTTCCCGTGGCAGAACGCGGGCTACGCCGCCCAGTGGATCGCCTTCATCGGATTCACCGGCTTCATGTACTGGCGCCTGTTCTCCGACGACCTGCAGCGGATGCGCGAGCGGAGACACCACGAGGTCACGGCGGCGGCGCAGCCGGTGATTTCGCGCGCATCGGGAGCGGACCTACCCTGATGCAGTGAGCTCCGCTTCCCCGAAAGCCCTGTCCTCAGCGCTGCTGCGCTACCGGGTGATGGCCTATGTCACCGGTGTGCTGCTCGGCTTCATGACCGTGGTCGGCCTGCCCTACAAGTACCTGATGGACGGCGATGCCGCCTGGTACAGCGTCGGATGGATGCTGCACGGCTGGGCATACATCCTGTACGTCGCCGTTGCCCTCGACCTGGTCTTCCGACTGCGCTGGGATCTGCTGCGCGCATTGGGAGTCGTGCTCGCGGGGACCATTCCCTTCATGTCGTTCGTGGCGGAGCGCAGAGTGAGCCGCGCCGTGGTGCGGCGGACCGCGGCGGCAGCGGTGGCAGCCGAACCGGCGCAGGCGGCGACGCCGAACGGCTGACCCGGCCGGTCTGCGCGGCCTCGCAGCCGGGGATTGCCCCGGTGGGGCATGCAAGACTGAAGAGTCGGGCTCGGCTGGAGGAAGCATGGTGCTGCGGGACGCGATGGTTCGCGCGTACACCGCGCGGCTGCGCCGCAGTCTGGACCCCGCGAGAACGCCCAAGCATGTGGGCGTGATCCTGGACGGCAACCGCCGCTGGGCGACGATGCAGGGCTCCCCCTCAGCCGCGGGTCATCGGGCGGGTGCGGCGAAGATCCAGGAGTTCCTCGGCTGGTGCGAGAACACCGGGGTCGAAGTCGTCACCTTGTGGCTGCTGTCCACGGACAACTTGGCGCGGCCCGGCAACGAGCTCGCGGAGTTGATGGGCATCATCGAGCACACGGTCGCGGACTTGGCGTCGGGGCGGAGATGGCGCGTCAACCCGGTCGGGGCTCTCGACCTCCTGCCCGCAGAGACGGCCGCCGTCCTGAAGCAGGCCGACGACGACACCCATGACGTCAAGGGCCTGGTGGTGAATGTCGCTGTCGGGTACGGCGGGCGCCGGGAAGTGGTCGACGCGGTCCGCGCGCTGTTGACCGAGCAGCACCAGCTCGGCACCTCGCTGGACGATCTCGCCGCGATGCTCGATGTCGAGCACATCGCCGAGCATCTGTACACCAAAGGGCAGCCCGACCCCGATCTGGTGATCAGGACCAGCGGCGAGCAGCGGCTGTCCGGCTTTCTCCTGTGGCAGAGCGCCCATTCGGAGTTCTACTTCTGCGAGGCGTACTGGCCGGACTTCCGAGAGGTCGATTTCCTGCGCGCGATCCGGGATTACGAGTCGCGCCAACGACGGTTCGGAGCCTGAGGGCGGCCGGCCTGCTGAGTCCGTCGCATCCCGTCGCCTGCGGATCGGCGCGACAACGAACCGGCCCGCTCCTGGCGCGCCGCCATCGGTGATCGCAGGATTCTGCCTACCGTGGTGCCAGCAAGGGTCGCTTCCCCTCCCTGCTAGGCAGCCATTCCGGCTGACCGCCCCGGCCCCCGGGCCGCGGGAGACGACGGGCCACCGGCCCGCGAAGTGGAGGCCGATGTGCCCGCACTGCAAGGGCGTTCCAGCAGCCGTCGCGTCCCGGAGAGGCGGACCTACATCCTCGACACCTCCGTGCTGTTGTCCGACCCCCACGCGATGCTCCGTTTCGATGAGCATGAGGTGGTCCTGCCGATCGTGGTGGTGACCGAGCTGGAGGCCAAACGGACCCACCCCGAGCTCGGCTACTTCGCGCGGATCTCGCTGCGGCTGTTGGACGATCTGCGGATCGAGCACGGACGGCTCGATCAGCCGATCCCGGTGGGCGAGGACGGTGGGACGTTGCGGGTGGAGCTGAACCACACCGACCCCGCCATCCTCCCGTCCGGCTTCGCCCTGGGCGACAACGACACCCGCATCCTGGCGGTTGCGCGCAGTCTCGCTGCCGAGGGCGACGACGTCGTGCTGGTCAGCAAGGACCTGCCGATGCGGGTCAAGGCTTCGGCCGTCGGACTTGCCGCCGAGGAGTACCGGGCCGAGCTGGTGGTCGAGTCGGGCTGGACGGGCATGGCGGAGCTCGACGTTGCCGGGGCACAGGTCGACGAGCTCTACCGGAGCGAGGCGCTGGAGCTCGAGCCAGCGCGCGAGCTGCCGTGCAACACGGGGGTCGTACTGGTCAGCGAACGGGGCAGCGCACTGGCCCGGGTGCGCCCCGACAAGTCGCTGCGGCTGGTGCGGGGCGACCGCGAGGCCTTCGGATTGCACGGCCGCAGCGCCGAACAGCGGATCGCCCTCGACCTGCTGCTGGATCCGGAGATCGGCATCATCTCGCTGGGCGGCAGGGCGGGCACCGGCAAGAGCGCCCTGGCCCTGTGCGCGGGCCTGGAGGCGGTGCTGGAGCGGCGCGAGCACCGCAAGCTGATGGTCTTCCGCCCCCTGTACGCGGTCGGCGGGCAGGAGCTGGGGTACCTGCCCGGCAGCGAGAACGAGAAGATGAGCCCCTGGGCCCAGGCGGTCTTCGACACCCTCTCCGCGGTTGTGAGCAAAGAGGTGATGGACGAGGTGCTCGACCGGGGGATGCTCGAGGTCCTCCCGCTGACGCACATCCGCGGCAGGTCGCTGCACGATGCGTTCGTGATCGTCGACGAGGCGCAGTCGCTGGAGCGCAATGTGCTGCTCACGGTGCTGTCCCGGATCGGCCAGGACTCCCGGGTGGTGCTGACCCACGACATCGCGCAGCGCGACAATCTGCGGGTCGGGCGGTACGACGGGGTGGTGGCGGTGATCGAGAGGCTCAAGGGGCATCCGCTGTTCGCCCATGTCACCCTCTCCCGCGCTGAGCGCTCGCCCATCGCCGCTCTGGTGACCGAGGTCCTGGAGGATCTTCCAAGTTGACGCGCGCGTCAAGTAGTCTCTTGGCATGGACACCTTGACCAACGCCGAGAAGCTGCAGCGCATCAACGAGTTCGACGCCCGGGAGGCGCGCGGACTGCTGCAGTCGGTGCTGTTCAAACTCGGACCGCAGCCGTGGTTCATCAGCGTCTACCGGCGGGTCGGCCCCAAGATCGATCCGACCATGAGCCGGCTCGGCGGCGGCGAGTGGATGAGGACCATGTACGGGCTGCCCGGCATGGTGCTCCACACGACCGGCGCGAAGTCCGGTGCGCCGCGCTCCAACCCGTTGCTCTACGTGCGGGACTCCGACGACTTCATCGTCATCGGGACGAACTTCGGCCAGCCCAAGCACCCCGCATGGACCGGAAATCTGAGGGCCCATCCGGATAGGGCGGCGGTGGAGGTGGGTGGGATCAAGATCGGTGTCCGGGCGGTCTCCATCGAAGGTGAGGAGTGGGACGAACTGTTCGCGCGCCTGGTGAAGGTCTATCCCGGGTACGCGCTGTACCTCCAGCGGCGCGGCGACCTGCCGCCACGGATGTTCCGACTCGTGCCGCAGGTGTAGCGGTTCACACAATCCGAACACACCCTGCTGGAACACGAGGTTTGGCCGCCCGCATCCGGGGCATCCCATGCATGTACGGATCCGGCCCCTCGACCAGGGACCGGAAACGGCAATACCTGGCTAGGCGCGGCGACGACCGCGCCTAAACGGCGTATCCGCTGACGGACGGTTCATCGCAAGTCGCAGCCTGTGGGCACCTGCCCGCCCGGCGCTGGCCGCGGGACCGCCCACAGCCACAGACCCGTCCGGATGCATCACTGCATCTCGGACGCCGGGGCCAACCATTCGGGGGTTTGGTTGGTCAAGGACCCGGACCGTCCTGGAGGCGGTCCGGGTTCCTCCTTGTCCACTCCGCCTCGGAATCGCGGTTCCGAGGCGTGAGAATCGTCACGGCCGATCGGCTTGCCTCTTCCAGCACTCTCATGGTCACACTGAACTCTCAGTTATGTCGCAGTTGTGTCGCATGGGAGTCGTGTTGTGAAAGCCAAGTATCTAGCGTTCTGCGCCTCAGCCGGCGTGCTCGCGATCACCGCCATCGGGATCGTCCAGCCCGACCTGCAGTCAACCACTGCCATGATGCCGCACACCCCCATACCGACAGCCGTGGACGTCCAGCTGCAGGCAGACCTCGCGTCGCAGGACGCTGCCCGTACTGCCGCGGAAGCCGCGCGCCACGAGGTACCGGCTGTGGTGGCCGCACGGGAAGAGGCGGCGCGAATCGCACAGGAACAGGCGCGTCAGGAAGCGGAGCAAGCAGCCCGCGCGGCCGCGGAAGCAGCAGCGGCGGAGGCAGCGGCGGCGAAGGCAGCGGCGGCGAAGGCAGCGGCGGCGGAGGCAGCGGCCGCGAAGGCAGCGCCCGCGCCCGCTGCTGCGCCAGCACCGTCCTCCCCGCGCACCTCGGATTCCGGCATTGCCGCCAGCACGTACACCGGCCCGCTGTACAACTCGGCGTACGAGGGCACCCGGATGTGCATCGTGAAGAAGGAGTCGGGCGGCAACTACGGCATCGTCTCCAGCAATGGCAGCTATCACGGCGCCTATCAGTTCTCCCGCCCCACAGGCGACGCCACGGCGAAGCGGATGGGACGCCCGGATCTCGTCGGCGTGCCGGTGAGCAGCTGGAGCCGCTACGACCAGGACACGGCCTTCTGGACCCTGTGGAACAACGGCGCCGGGCGCGGCAACTGGCCGACCGCCGCAGGCTGCTGAGGGCAGCGACAGCCGGGACCGAGGTTTCATCCGGCTGCAGACAGGGCAGGACCCGACCATTACGACCCCGGTCAGCAACCCCCGGGGGGTTGGGAGCAGCAGTGAAGCGCAGCGCAAAGGCGATCGGCGCGATTGTCCTGATCACTTCGTCCCTGGTGCTGGTGAACCATGCGAGCGCCGACCCTGCAATGAACTCCACCACGACCTCGGTGGTCGCGACCAGCGTCACCGAGTACGTGGCGGCCGAGGAGGCTCGGATCGCAGCTGAGGAGGCGGCCCGGCTGGCCTGGGAGAACGACATGTCCGGTATCGGCCCGAGCGCCTACACCGGCGAGTACTACGACCCCGCCTACGAGGCCACGCGCCAATGCATCGTGAAGAAGGAGTCGATGGGCAACTACGCCGTCGTCTCCAGCAACGGGATGTACCACGGCGCCTATCAATTCAGCCAGAGCACTGCGGACAACGCGGCGATGAAGATGGGCCGCCCGGACCTGGTCGGCGTGCCCCCCGAGCAGTGGAGCCGCTACGAGCAGGACATGGCGTTCTGGGTGACCTGGAACCACGGCGCCGGCGCGGGCAACTGGCCCACTGCGAACGGCTGCTGACACAGCGGATCCGGTGCGGCGGCCGCGCCGACCCGGGCCTCTGGCGCCGGTGCGATTCCGTGCGGATCCGGCCGGATGCGGCCCAGGTTTGCGGTTCTTCGTCGCGCGTCCCCTCCAGCCGCAGCCCTGCGCGTCCCAGCTGCCCGATCCGCGCCAGCCCCCACCTCACCCCAGCGGCGGACCCACCGGGATCCTCGCCGCGATGGGCCGCATCCGGTCGGCATAGAAGTCCTTGCCCTTGTCGTCCACGATGATGAACGCCGGGAAGTCGCGCACCTCGATCCTCCAGACCGCTTCCATGCCGAGGTCGGCGAAATCCAGCACCTCGACCTTCGTGATGTTGTCGTTGGCCAACCGGGCGGCCGGTCCGCCGATGGACCCCAGGTAGAACCCGCCGTACTTCGCGCAGGCGTCGGTGACCGCCTGGGAGCGGTTGCCCTTGGCAAGCATGACCAGCGACCCCCCGGCCTTCTGGAACTGGTCGACGTAGGAATCCATCCGTCCGGCGGTCGTCGGACCGAACGAGCCTGACGGCATGCCGTGCGGCGTCTTCGCCGGGCCCGCATAGTAGACGGCGTAATCGCGGAAATACTGCGGCATCGGCTCCCCGGCGTCCAGCATCGCCTTGATCCGGGCGTGGGCGATGTCGCGCGCCACGATGATCGTCCCGGTGAGGCTGATCCGGGTCCCTACCGGCAACCGCGACAGGTCGGCGCGCACAGCACTCATCGGCTGGGCCAGGTCGACGTGCACAACATCGTCGGACAGCCGCTCGTCGGACACCTCGGGCAGGTAGTGGGCGGGGTCGTGCTCCAACTCCTCGAGGAAAACGCCCTCCGCCGTGATCTTCGCGCGCGCCTGCCGGTCCGCCGAGCAGGAGACCGCGATGGCCACGGGGCACGACGCACCGTGGCGGGGCAGCCGGATGACTCGCACGTCGTGGCAGAAGTACTTGCCGCCGAACTGGGCTCCGATGTCGAAGCCGCGGGTGAGGTCGAGCACCTCCGCCTCCAGGGCGACATCGCGGAAGGCGCGCCCGCTCGGCGACCCGGAGGTCGGCAGGGTGTCGAGGTACTTGGTGCTGGCGTACTTGGCCATCTTCAGGGTGTCCTCGGCGCTGGTGCCGCCGACCACGATAGCCAGGTGGTACGGCGGGCACGCCGAGGTCCCGATAAGGCGGAGCTTCTCATCCAGGAAACGCCGCATCGAGGCGGGGTTCAGCAGCGCCTTGGTCTCCTGGTACAGGTACGACTTGTTCGCCGAACCGCCGCCCTTGGCGATGAAGAGGAACTCGTAGCTGGTCTCGTGCCCGGGTTTGGTGTCGGCGTAGAGGTCGATCTGCGCCGGCAGGTTGGTGCCGGTGTTCTTCTCGTCCCACATCGACAGCGGCGCCATCTGCGAGTAGCGCAGGTTCAGCTTGGCGTAGGCGTCGAACACCCCGCGCGCGATCGGTTCCTCGTCCGGACCGTCGGTCAGCACCTGCGCGCCGCGCTTGCCCATCACGATGGCGGTGCCGGTGTCCTGGCACATCGGGAGGATCCCGCCGGCGGCGATGTTGGCGTTCTTCAGCAGATCCAGTGCGACGAACCGGTCGTTGGGGCTGGCCTCGGGGTCGTCGAGGATGTTGCGCAGCTGCTGCAGGTGGGCAGGGCGCAGCAGGTGCTGGATGTCGTGGATCGCTTCGAATGTCAGGCTGCGCAAGGCTTCCGGCTCGATCCGCAGGAACTCCCGCCCCGCGGCGGAGATCAGTTGGACCCCATCGGTCGACAGCAGGCGGTACTTCGTCTCATCGGGGCCCAGCGGGAGCGTCGGCGAGTACTGGAAATCGACCATGGTTTCAGGGTAGGCGCCCGAGGTCGATGAGCCCGAAGCGCAGCGGGTGCGCGGCGATGTGAGGCGGCCCTGGCACCTGTCCGGTGCCCGGATTGTCGCCGCAGTGCTTCCGTTTTGTCGCAAACAGGTTGCAGGCGGGATCGGATCCTGATGTGCTGCAACGGTCGGGGAGGCGGAGGGCCGTAATGCGTGCTGTGGTTGCAGGGCTGCTCGGCGTCGTGCTGATCGCTGCCGTCACCGTCCCGCAGGGCGCTTTCGCGCAGGATTCCCAGCAGGACCCGGTGGCCGACGCGATGGCGGCCGTCACGGGCTACACCAGCGCCTGGGACGCCGTGCCGCGCGATATCGCCTCCCTCTCCCAGTACTCCGACGGCCTGGAAGAGCTGGACCGGCAATACCGGTCCTTGGCCGGCGTGCTCCGCCCCGAGCTGCGGGGGCTGGGCGCCGCGGTGAGCAGACTGACCGACCACTTGGCGGCGCTGGGCTCGGAGCGGGAGTCGATCGAGGGGGCGCTCGCGCAGGCTCAGGCGCGGCAGGCGGTGCAGGAGCGCCAGGTGGGGGCGCTGGCCAGGCTGCTGTACCAGCAGCCCTCGCCCGATCTCACGGCCGTCGCGCAGATGATGGACGGGCAGGATCTGCGGGCGTTCGACCGGCAGAACCTCGTCACCGGCGTCCTCACCTCCAAGGCTGCCGAGCTGCAACGCATTATCGCCGAGGTCGAACGGCTGCGTCAGCAGCTCGATGCCAAGCTGCGCGAGATCCAGCAGACCAAGGAGGAGCTCAGCGGCACAACCGCACGGCGGGACGCGGTCGCCGCGAAGCAGGCGGTTGTCGACACCGCCCTGCGGGGTGTTCGAACCGACCTGGATCGGGCCCGCGGCGAGATCGATGCGATCCGGCGCGCGGAGGCAGAAGCGTTGCGGGCCGCGGCCGAGGCTGCGGCCAGGGCGGCAGCCGCCGCAGCGCAGGCCGCGAAGGTCTCGGGCTCTGCCCGGCCCAGCGGGGGCGGCACCCCGGCCCGCAGCTCGGGGGAGTTCAGCACCCTTCTGCCCGGCGGGATCCCGTACCGCGACGTGTTCTTGACGTACGGGACGAAGTACCGGGTCGAGCCGGCGCTGCTGGCGGCGATCGCGCGGCAGGAGTCCGGGTTCAACCCGTGGGCCGGCTGCGACCGGGTGGGGGCGGGCAAAGGCATCATGCAACTGGAGAACAAGCCCCAATACTGCGGCCCGGATGCGGTGGCGGCATCGGTGGAGACGGCCGCGAAGATGCTCGCGAGCTACTACAACCGCAGCGGCTCGTGGACGGCGGCGGTGTTCGCCTACAACAACGGGCCGGGGTTGATGGATCAGTGGGTCCGATACAGCGAGGACACCTCGGCGATCCTCTCGGTGCTCGCCGCCTACTACAACAAGCAGCCCTACGCCGCCCCGGGCCCCAAGGACGGCTACGCATCCTGGGGCGAGTGGCGGGCGCGGGTCGCCTACAGCTACGCATCGGCCGCACCGCTGCCCGGATTCCACTCGGCCACGCAGAAGTGGTTCATCTACCGCCAGGGCTGAGGCCTGCACGCTTCGCTGTGGCGGCTGAGCGCAGGTGCTGGGTTACCGTTTGCTGGTGAGGTATCTGGCGCTCGTCGTGGGCAAGCTCGTGCTGGTCCTCGGGCGCCTGTTCGGCAGGCTGGGGTCATCCTTCCCGGGCCTGGTCGTGGAGAAGGTCTACCCGCTGTTCCTGGCCGAGACCCTCGCCAGGTTGCCCGGCGGCGTGATCCTGGTGTCGGGCACGAACGGCAAGACGACCACCGTGAAGATGATCAGCGAGCAGCTCGCCACCCAGCAGCCGGTGCTCACCAACCGCACGGGCGCGAACTTCACGCGGGGGATCATCTCCTCGATCCTGGCCGAATCGTCGTGGACCGGGTCGCTGCCTGCGACGGTGGCGGTGCTCGAGGTGGATGAGGCCTGGGCGGCCAAGATGGTGCAGCAGGTGCGTCCCCGCGGCGTGCTCATCACGAACGTGATGCGCGATCAGATGGACCGGTTCGGCGAGATCGACCACACCGCGCGGCTCCTCGGAGACGTGGTCGCGGCCGCGCGCGACTTCGTCGTGCTGAATGCCGACGATGCCAGGGTGCGCGCGATGGCGCAGCGGGCCGGGGCGCCGGTGACCTACTTCGGGGTCGGCCGCGAGCTGCGGCAGGTGTTCATCAGCGACGACGAGCTGTACGCCGAGCAGATCGATGTGGCGGCCAGGCACGCCGAGCGTCCCGCGCCCGCGTTCGTCTTGGAGCGCATCGAGCCCGGTCGGGTCACGGTCGGGGTGCGGGGCGAGGTGCATGCAGTCGCCCTGCGCGTCTACGGCTCCCACAATGCGCAGAACGCCACCGCCGCACTGGCGGTCGCAGACGCAGCGGGCGTCCCGTTGCCGGCCGCGATCTCGGCGCTGGAGGGCATGGCGGCCGCGTTCGGCAGAGGCGAGTTCATCGAACTCGACGGGCAGCGGCTGCTGCTGCAGCTGGTCAAGAACCCGGGGGGCTTCCGCTACTCGTTGATGGACATCGGCAGCGTCTCCCCGGCGGAGGTGCTCGTTGCGATCAACGACGAGTACGCCGACGGGCGCGATGTCTCATGGCTGTGGGATGTGGACTTCGGATCGCTGGCCGCCTGGCCGGTGTCCACAACGGGGACGCGGGCTCAGGACATGGCGCTGCGGCTGGCCTATGACGGCGTTGGCGTGCGCTCCTGCGTCGAGGACATGAAGACGGCGATCGGAGACCTGAGCGCCCGCCACCCTGCCGGGACGACGCTGGTGGTCTGCGCCACCTACACGGCGATGTTCGAGATGCGGGACATCCTGTCCACCATGACCGAGGTGGCACCGGTATGACCGGGCTCCACCTGGTGCACCTGTACCCGCGCGAGATGAACATCTATGGCGACACCGGCAACCGCCTCGTCCTGACGAAGCGCCTCGAAATGTCCGGCATCCCGTTCCGGGTGACCGGGTGCGGCGTCGGTGATCTGCTGCCGACCGACGCCCACCTGCTGCTCGGCGGCGGCGGGCAGGACGTCGGGCAGGTCGCGGTGGGAGAAGACCTGCAGGTCAAGCGGACCGGACTGGCCGCGATGAAGGCCGACGGCGTGCCCATGCTCATGATCTGCGGCATGTATCAGCTGTTCGGGCACTACTTCCAGACCTATCAGGGCGAGCGGATCCCGGGCGCCGGGCTGCTCGACCTGCACACCGAGGGCCAGCCCGAGCGGTTGATCGGGAACATCACGGTCGATTCGGCGCTCGGCGAACTTGTCGGGTACGAGAACCACAGCGGGCTCACCCAACTGCACGATGGGCTGCAGGCGCTGGGCCGCGTGGTGCGCGGCAGCGGCAACAACGGCCGGGACGGGGGGGAGGGGGCGATCGACGCCTGCGTCGTCGGCACCTACCTGCACGGCCCGGTGCTGGCGAAGAGCCCCGGGCTGGCTGATCACCTGCTGCGCGGGGCGATGGAAGTCGCCGGGATCGCCGGGGACCTCGGGCCGTTTCCCGAGCTCGATGCGCTGGCCGGCCGCGCGGCGGCCGCCGCTAAGGCCCGCCCGCGCTAGTCCGCAGCGGACGGGGGAGGCCGCAGCGGCGGCGGGTACGGTTGATGTGTGCCGGACGCGCCCCAGCAACCAGACCCGTGGTCGTTGCGCGCCTCCGATGCCGACCGCGACAAGTACCTCGCGCTGCTGAGCGAGGCGTACGCGGAGGGCCGGCTGGACTCGATCGAATACGAGGAGCGGATGGGCCGGGCGCTGGCGGCCAAGACGTACCGCGATCTCTACCCGGTACTGACCGACCTGCCGATCGATTCCTCCCGAGTCCCGGGTCCGCCCATCCTCGGACCGGCGGCGTCGGCCTCCGGCGGTTCGGACCGCTATCTCCCGGTCGCGGCGCCAGCCTCGAACAAGGCGCGGTTCCCAGCGGGGTTCGCCCCCGAGAACTCCGTGGTGTCGATCTTCGGGTCCACGTCGCGCAAAGGCTCCTGGGTGGTTCCGGCAGACCTGCAGGTGTTCAGCCTGTTCGGCGACGTCACTCTGGATCTGACGGCTGCCCTCCTGTCCGGGATGACGACGGAGGTCCGCTGCAACGCTGTATTCGGCAGTGTGAACGTCATCGTCCCCGACGCCGTCCACGTCGATGTGAACGGGACGGGGATCCTGGGATCGTTCGAGACGAAGGACCGGCGCAAGGGCTCGGACAAGCGCCGCACCCCGGCGCCGACGGCGCCGTTGATCAGGATCACCGGGGTGGCGCTGCTCGGCAGCGTCGAGGTGCGGATCGTCATCCCCAAGGGCGGCGGAGCCGGCATCAGCATGATCAATCCCGTCCTGCCGCCCGGTCCGCGATACCCGGAGATCGAAGGCCCGCACGGCTCCTAGCCTCGAGCGAGGAGGCAGCAGGTGCACAGTGGGCGGCGTACAGTCGAGGGGCACCGGACCGAGGCTGAGGGTGGGGCATGAACCCGGACGAGGGCTGGATGGTCTCCGGCGCGGGGCATCCCCGGCGGTGGCCCATCCTGGGCGTGCTCGTGGTGTCCCTGCTCATCGTGGTGCTCGACAACACCATCCTGAACATCGCCCTGCCCACGATCCAGCGGGATCTGCAGGCCAGTCAGGGCGAGCTGATCTGGGCGATCGACGCCTACATCCTGGTGTTCGCGTCGCTGCTGTTCACCTGGGGCGTGATCGGCGACCGCGTCGGGCGAAAACGCGTCCTGGTCATCGGACTGCTGATCTTCGGCGCGGCATCGGCCTTCTGCGCCTTCGCCCCGACCGCCGGGTGGTTGATCGGCTTCCGCGCGCTGATGGGCGTGGGCGGCGCGGCGGTGATGCCGACGACGCTGGCCATCATCACCGTGGTGTTCCCCCCGCATGAGCGCGGGAAGGCGATCGGCACCTGGGCGGGTGCCGTCGGGGCGGCCGTCGTGCTGGGTCCGGTCCTGGGGGGGATCCTGCTGGAGCACCCGGAGTGGTCCAACTGGTTGACCGGCAACGACTGGGGCTCGGTCTTCCTGGTGAACGTCCCCATCGTGATCATCGGCCTGATCGGCATCCGGCGGGTCGTGCCGGAGACCCGCGATCCGCACCCGCGGGCCCTGGATATCGGCGGGCTGGCCCTGTCGGTGCTCGGACTGTTCGGGCTGGTGTACGGCATCATCCAGGCGTCGAACACCAAGGACTGGCTGGTGGCCAGCGTCGCGGTCCCGATCGTGGTCGGACTCGCGCTGATCGTGCTGTTCCTGGTCATCGAAGCCCGCAGCGATCACCCGAGCTTCGATGTGTCGCTGTTTGCGAATCGCGGCTACGCCGTCGCCCTCACAGCGGTGACCCTGTCGTTCTTCGCGATGTCGGGAATCCTGTTCTACCTGCCCTTCTACCTGCAGACGCTGCGCGGGCTCAGCACGCTCAGCGCGGGCCTGTGCTTCCTGCCGTTCGCGGTCGGACAGCTCCTCGCGGCCCCCCGCAGCGCACGGATGGTGGACCGGTTCGGCTATCGGAAGGTCATCACTTCCGGTCTGATCGGTGTTTCGGTCGCGATGGCGATCCTTGCGGTCATCGCCGTCGACACGCCGATGTGGCTGGTCCTGGCGGCGTTCTTCATCTTCGGGCTCGGGATGGGCAACGTCATCGCCCCGGGCTCGACGCTGCTGCAGAACGTGCTCCCGCTCGCCCGGGCCGGTGCGGGCTCCGCGGTGCAGAACACCGTGCGCCAGGTCGGCGGTGCGCTCGGGGTGGCCGTGATCGGCACCGTGGTGGCGACGCAGTACGCGGCCCACGTCGGCCAGTCGCTGGCGGCCCTGCCCCCGGGCTTCCCGGCGGAGGCCAAGGCCGCCGCAGCGGAGTCGGTGATCGCGACCGTGGCGGTGATGGACGCCGCGGTCGCCGCGGGACTGCCGCCGCAGGTCGCGTCCGCGGTGCTGACCGATGCCTTCGCCGACTTCCTGGCCGCTTCGCACGTGGCGTCGCTGATCTCGCTGGGGGTCGTGCTGATCGCCGTCGCGGTGGTGGCTTTCGGGCTGCCGGATATCGCGCCGCCGAAGCGGGGGGCGATGGCGCCGCGCTCGGCCGACGACCCCGATGCCCTGGCGACCGGGGAGGTCGGCAGCGCCGCGTCCGAGCAGGGGGAGCCGGACCGCGGTGGCGCGGCCGATCCGGATATGGATCACAATCGTTAGGTGAGTCAGACGCAGGCGCCGCCGCAGCACCGCTCGTCCCGCTCGTTCGGCGGCATGATCGGGTCGCTCGCGGTGGTCGCCGCGATCGTGCTCGTGATGGTGGTCCTGAACTACCGGGCTCCCCAGGACCCGGTGATGGAGGTCGATCCGCTGCCGGCGGCGCAGCAGGTGGCGTCGGTCGCGGGCTACCCCATCTTCGTGCCCACCGACGCGGGCTGGCGTCCCACCGCGGCCCGATGGGAGAAGACCGGCGCGTCGCAGGGCGCCCACACGTGGTTCGTCGGCGGCGTGTACTCCGCGAACGGGCCGTTCGCCGCGCTCAGCCAGTCGGAGGCGGTGTCGCAGCAGTTCATCGCCGAGCAGACCGGCCAGGGGACTGCGACGGGGGAGTCGGCCGACATCGGCGGACAGTCGTGGCAGCGCTACGAATCGGCCGACAACCGGAGCCTGGTCCACGCCTCGCCGACCGGTTCGGTGATCGTGACCGGTACGGGTTCGTGGTCCGACGTGGAGCGGTTCGCGGCGTCGCTGCGGGTGGTGGACGCGCCGGGCGCTAATCCGCAGGCGCCTGCGGAGTCGTAGCAGCCGCGGAGATCCGCTCCCGCGCGCCGTCGAGCCACTCCTGGCAGCGCTGCGCGAGTCCCTCGCCGCGCTCCCACAGGGCCAAGGCCCGCTCCAGGGACGTCCCGCCCTGTTCGAGGGCCGCGACCACCTGGGCGAGGGCGTCGCGGCTCTGCTCGTAGGTCAGCGCCCCGATGTCGGTGCCGCCGGGCAGATCGCTGTCGTCGGTCGTCATGGTGATCCCTCCGGTTCGTCGATGCGGGTTGCTGCGAAGTCCCCATGGGCGACCCGCACCCGCAGCCGAGCGCCTGCCACGGCCTGCTGCGGATCGCGCACCACCGCGCCGTCCGGCGTCTGGATCACCGCGTACCCGCGGTCCAGGGTCGCTGCCGGCGAGAGCGCCCGCACGCGCGAGCGCAGGTGCGAGACCTCCGTGCGGTCGTGGTCCACCCGCGCCAGCAGACAGCGCCGGGCACGCCCCAGCAGGTCCTCGGCGACCTGTTGGCGCTGGGTCAGCATGAGCAGCGGATCGGCCAGCACCGGGCGGCCGCGCAGAGTCCGGACGGTCTCCCCCTCGCGGTCGAGCCGCTGCTCGATGGCCCGCCTGCTGCGGACCCGCAGGTCGCGGATCAGCCCGACCTGCTCGGCGAGATCGGGCACGATCCGCTTGCCGGCGTCCGTCGGTGTGGACGCCCGCAGGTCGGCGACGAGGTCGAGGATCGGTGAGTCCTTCTCGTGCCCGATCGCGCTGACGACCGGGGTGCGCGCCGCTGCGACCGCGCGGACCAGCGCCTCGTTGGAGAACGGCAGCAGGTCCTCCACCGCCCCGCCGCCGCGGGCGATGACGATGACGTCCACCTGCGGCATCCGGTCGAGGTCGGCGAGCGCGGCGACCACCTCGCTGACCGCCCGGGGCCCCTGGACCGCGGTGCTGCGGATCTCGAACTGCACGCCCGGCCACCGGTTGCGGGCGTTGCTGATCACATCGTGCTCGGCGTCGGAGTTCCGCCCGCAGATCAGTCCGACGCGGCCGGGCAGGAACGGCAGGCGACGTTTGCGCTCCGGGCGGAAGAGCCCCTCCGCCTCCAGTAGAGCCTTCAGCCGTTCGAGGTCCGCCAGCAGTTCGCCGAGCCCCACCTGCCGGATCGCGATTGCGCGCAGCTGCAGCTCGCCGCGCTTGACCCAGAACTCGATGGCGGCGCGCACCAGCACCCGCTGCCCCTGCTCCAGCGCGCCGGATTGCCGCAGCACGTGGCCGGGCACGAACACCGGCAGCGAGTTCTCCTCCGATACGTCCCGCAGGGTGAGGTACGCCATCTCCTTGCGGACGCTCACCTGGGCGAGCTGGCCCTCGATCCAGAGATCCCCGAGGCGCTTGATCCACCCCTGGATGGCCTTCGACACCCAGGCCACACTGGCGGGGTGCTCCGGATCGAGGCCTGGCCTGGCGCCGGGCCCGGCGCTGTCGATGTCGTCCACGGTCCCCCTCGCGTGTCGGCTGTGCCCACCCTAGCGAGGAGGTCCGGCAACTGGTGGCGACGCAGGGGACAGCGATCCCGCCTACGATTGAGGCATGGCTGACAACCGGCGGGTGCTGCTCGCTGCACCCCGTGGATTCTGCGCCGGCGTGGACCGCGCCATCGTGGTGGTCGAGGAGGCGCTGAAGCTGTACGGGGCCCCCGTGTACGTCCGCAAGCAGATCGTCCACAACAAGTACGTGGTGGCATCCCTGGAGGAGCGCGGCGCGATCTTCGTGGAAGAGACCGACGATGTGCCGCC
>CAZECO010000013.1:0-18609 GCA_964510455.1 uncultured Actinomycetes bacterium | reverse complement strand
CATCCCTGGAGGAGCGCGGCGCGATCTTCGTGGAAGAGACCGACGATGTGCCGCCCGGCTCGGTCGTGGTGTTCTCCGCGCACGGCGTGTCGCCGGCGGTCCGGCGGGCCGCCGACGAGCGGGGCCTGCGGGCGATCGACGCCACCTGTCCGCTGGTGACCAAGGTTCACCAGGAGGCGCGCCGGTTCGCCGCCGACGGCTATCGGCTCATGCTCATCGGCCACGACGGCCATGAGGAGGTGGAGGGCACGGCGGGCGAGGCGCTGGAGGTCACGACACTGGTCCAGACGCCGCAGGAAGCCGCGCAGATCACCGTGGGAGAGGGCGAGAAGGTCGCCTGGCTGTCGCAGACCACGCTGTCGGTGGACGAGGCGCTGGCGACGGTCGACGAGCTGCGCAAGTCCATCCCCGGCCTGATCGACCCACCCAGCGACGACATCTGCTACGCCACCCAGAACCGGCAGGCGGCGGTGAAGCTGATGGCGCCGCGCTGCGACGTCGTCATCGTCGTGGGCTCGGTGAACTCGTCGAACTCGGTGCGCCTGGTGGAGGTGGCGCTCGAGGCCGGCGCCGCCGCGGCGTACCGGGTGGATGGCGCGGAGGAGATCGACCCTGCGTGGCTTGCAGGCGCCGAGGTGGTGGGTGTGACCAGCGGCGCCTCGGTGCCGGAGATCCTGGTGCAGGGTGTGCTGACCTTCCTGACCGACTGCGGCTTCCCCGAGCTGGAGGTGGTGGAGGCGGTGGAGGAGCGCGTGCGGTTCGCGCTCCCCCCGGATCTGCGCAGACAGATGAAGGCGGCCGCGGCCCGGGGCTGACCAGTCAGCCGGACGCCTGGGCGCCGCCGATGGCGCGCACGGGCGGTTCGTCGGTCAAGTCGATGGCGGTGATCGTCAGCGCGCGCGGGCTGTTCTCGATCGCCCCGGCGACGGGGATCTCCTCGCCGACCAGTTCCAGCTCGCTGAACTTGCGCGCCTGCACCAGCACGCGGGTCTCGTAGGAGCCGACGGTGTCGTTGAACGCCTTCACGGCTGCGTCCAGCGAGCTGCCGACCTTGCGGAAGTGCCGGGACATGACGACGAGGCGCTTGTGCAGCTCGGTGCCCAGTGCGTGGATCTCGCGGGCGTTCTGGGCCACCGCCTCCTGCCGCCAGCCGTGGTTGACGGTGCGCAGCAGCGCGAGCATCGTGGTCGGGGTGGCGATCGCCACGCCCTTCGCGAAGGCATGGTCCAACAGCCCGGCGTCGGCGGTCAGCGCCAGCGACAGCAGGCTCTCCGCGGGCAGGTACAGCACGACCAGCTCCGGGGTGTCGGGCAGCAGATCGGTGTACTTGCGCCCGGCGAGGATGTCGATGTGGGACTTCAGTGCCGCGGCGTGCCGCGCCAGGACCTCGTGGGAGTAGGTGTCGGACTCGCCGCCGAGGTCCTCCAGCAGCGCGTCGAGCGGCACCTTCGCATCCACCACGATGTCGCGGTTCCCGGCGAGGTGGACGATCAGGTCGGGGCGCCTGCTCGCGTCGATCGACGTCAGGGTGGTCTGGGTGTCGAAGTGGACGCGCTCGAGCATCCCGGCCGCTTCGACCAGCCGGCGCAGGTCGCTCTCGCCCCACATGCCCCGGACGTTGGTCCGCGACAGCGCCTTGCTCAGCTTGCGGGCCTCCCGCTGCACCTCGTCGGTGGCGTTCTTCGTCATCTCCGCCTGGCTGCGCAGCTGGCTGTGCAGCTGGGCGTGGGCCTCGGCCCGGACCCGGTCGGCGGTGATGACCTGCTGCTGCAGGGTGTCGAGCTGCCGGGTGAGGGCGCCGAGCCGCTGACCGGTGTCGGCATCGGCCTGCTGCCGCTGCTGCAGGGAGGACAGCTGCTGGTTGGTGGCCTCGAGCCGGCCGGTGAGCTCCGACTCCCTGAGCGCGGCCGCCGCGAGCCGGGTCGATGCGCGCGAGCGGGCCAGCAGGAAGCCCAGGGCCAGGCTGATGGCGGCGACCAGGATGACGACGAAGCACACGACGATTCCACTCATGCTGGCCATGATGACGGGACCCTCCGACACAGGGCCGCGGATCGCGCTGCCGCTGGGGCGTGTCGGGGGAACCAGGGTGGGGCTTGCCCCCGCAGCGGGAAGGTTTCCGGCCGTCCGGGGGCGACCCGTCGGAGCTGACGGCGAACGCGTCGGAATTTCGGTGTGGTGCCTGTGATCGAGCGTGGTTCCGGCGGGGTGGCCGAGATTTCGACGCGTTCGCCGTCACCAGCGGAGCACGCCGGAAGCGCGGAGCGCGCCGGAAGCGCGGGCGCGCCGTGCACCGGGGCTTCGGAACCCGGCGGGCAGTGGGGCAGCGGTGCTTGTGCGGCGGCCGACGGATCCGCACCGCCGAGCCCGCGCGGTGCCCGGCCGGCTAGTTCCGCGGTGGTTGATCGCAGCGTTCCACCGCATGGCTGCGGCAGATCGCTGCGATCAACGCCCGGCGGACGCCCAGGGGCCAGCCCGTGCCGGACCGCCTGCTCGCTGGCGCCCCGGTCCTCGGCGGCCCCCGCTGCAAGAGTCCGAAGATCCTGTCGTTCAACCCGGTGGCCCACAGCGGACGGGGGAGCCCAGCCCGCGGAGGCCTGGTGCCGGTCGGAGCTGACGGCGAACGCGTCGGAATTTCGGTGTGGTGCCTGTGATCGAGCGTGGTTCCGGCGGGGTGGCCGGGATTTCGACGCGTTCGCCGTCACCAGCGGGGCACGCGGTCCGGCAAGGCGCACGGGCCCGCCCGGTCGCACGGCGCACGGGGCAGCGCAGCCGCGGCGCGGTGCCGGCCGGGGGCTGACGGCGAACGCCAAGATGCGGGGACGCTACGGAATCTGGTCGGTGGCGGGGCGTCCATCGGTTCGGCCGCATCCGGCAGCGATCCAGCCCCAGGCTGCCAGCCGCCTACCATGGTGACCTGTGGCCCTCACCATCGCAATCGTCGGACTCCCCAACGTCGGCAAGTCCACGCTGTTCAACGCGCTGACGAAGAACGACGTCCTGGCGGCCAACTACCCGTTCGCGACGATCGATCCCAACACCGGCGTGGTGGGGGTGCCCGATGCCCGGCTGCCGCAACTGGCCGAGGTCTTCGGCTCGGCGAAGACGATCCCCGCGACCGTGACCTTCGTCGATATCGCCGGGATCGTCCGGGGGGCCAGCGAGGGCCAGGGGCTGGGCAACAAGTTCCTCGCCCACATCCGCGAGTCGGATGCCATCTGCCAGGTGCTGCGAGCCTTCACCGATGCCGACGTGGTGCACGTCGAGGGCCGCGTCGATCCGGCCGAGGATATGGCGACGATCAACACCGAGCTCATCCTGGCCGACCTGCAGACGCTGGAGAAGGCCATCCCGCGGCTGGAGAAGGAAGCCCGGATGAACAAGGACCGGGCAGGGGCGCTGGCGGCGGCGAAGCAGGCGCAGGAGGTGCTGGATCAGGGCGAGACGGTGTTCGCCGCCGGGCTCGATCCGCAGCCGTTGCGCGAGCTGTTCCTGTTGACGGCCAAGCCGTTCCTCTACGTGATCAACGTCGATGAGGAGGAGCTCGGCGATGAGGGGTTCCGCGAGCGGATGCGGCGGTTGGTCGCTCCGGCGGAGGCGGTCTTCCTCGACGCCAAGCTGGAGGCCGAACTGGCCGAACTCGAGGATGCGGAGGCCGCGGAGCTGCTGGCATCGGTCGGCCAGGAGGAGCACGGTCTGCATGCCCTGGCGCGCGTGGGCTTCGACACCCTCGGGCTCCAGACGTACCTGACCGCCGGCCCGAAGGAGGCCCGGGCCTGGACGATCCGCAAGGGCGCCACCGCGCCGGAGGCCGCCGGGGTCATCCACACCGATTTCCAGAAGGGGTTCATCAAGGCCGAGGTCGTGGCGTTCGCCGACCTGATCGACGCCGGCTCCATGGCCGAAGCACGCGCGCGCGGAAGAGCCCGGATCGAGGGCAAGGACTACGTGATGGCCGACGGCGATGTTGTGGAGTTCCGTAGCGGATTGCAGTCCGGTGGCAGGAAGTGACGTGCCGGCGCAGACCAGGTCGGCGAGCGTGGTGCGGAAGCTGATCGATCCGCACCGCCGACCAGCTCGCCGCAGTCCGGACCAGCCATCAGCGGCCGGGGCGGGAAGCTGGCCGGGTCAGCAGCCATGCCCACGGCTGCGATCGAGAGTCGGCGGTCAACTCGGTCCGGCCTGCGGCACGTGGTGTGCCTTCCCGGCATCGTCGCCATCTTCAACCGCCGCGCCCGCTTCGCGCGCGGCTAGCCGGGGGTGCCGAAGTCCCATCGAGTGACGGGCAGAAGTTCAAGGCCGTCTGCACCGGGACGGAGAACAGGGTGGAAGCGATCCTGCCCTGCAAGATCAGCCAGAGTCAGGCCCGAGGCCTCGAACCCGATGGCGGCGTACGTGAACGGTGCGTCGTCATAGACCGACGTCCCGAGCGCGACGAGCCACGCATCGATGGGCTCCCGCCAGATCCGAGACTCTGCGCCGCCGTCCGTCCCGAAGGGGAAGCCCCCGACCTGGGGCATCACGCTGCCGAGTGCGCCGAGCGGCAGAGAGAAGTCCAGCCAGTCGTCGCCGTCGTCGAAACGTATGGCCACCACGCCGCACACGATCTCCACCCCGCCCGGCAGCGCCACCACGCCGTGAAGGTGCCCGTACCGTTCGAGCGAGGCCACGGTGAGAGGGACCGGATCGTGCCGTCCCCGCTCGCCGCGGGCAGCGCAGCCGACCACCTTGCCCGATCGCCACACTGAGGCCAAGGCAGCGTCGAGCCGCTCATCGTCGCGCGGTCCGAGGCAGATCGCGAGTTCGTAGAACCCGCCGCACCAGTTCTCCCCATGGTCGAGGTCTGCCGCCGTCGTCACGTCGTCCCACCCAGGTCGAAGGCGAACCAATCCCTGCCGACGAAGAGGCTCGCCACGCTTCCACGGCAGACAAGTGCGCCCCGCGGGGGCTTCGATCCGTTGGGCATTGCGAGCATGGACCGGCGCATGCGGGGCAAGTCGCTGACCGATGCGGTGAGCAGCGAGCCGCCGTCCTTGTCGTCGCCGATGACGGCGATGACGTCGTCAGCGACCACCAAGCCTCCTGGTCCGGTGACCCCTTGCGTGGGCATTGCCGTCGAAGACTGATCGCGGATGCGGATGATGGGGAAGTCGGTGTACGGACAGGCCCAGACCTGATCGTCGGCGACGTTGAGCGCGTAGCAGTCTGCCACCCAGTACTCGTCGACCGCCTCATACCGCCAAATGGCTTCGAAGTCTGACGACCATTTGACGATTCCAGCGGAGCCGAGCGGTTCGGGTCCGGGGATGCCCCAGCCGAAGTTGCCGAAGATTCCTTCGTCGAAGTACCCGATCCAGATGTCACCGCTAGCGTCGACGAGCAGGTGCTCGATGCCGTCGCCCAGCGTGCCCGTTCGCGTGATCGATCCGTCTGCGTCGACCAGCAGCGCGTTCTGCTCCGGGCCGCTCTCGCGCCACGCGCATCGTGCTCCAACCACCAGCATGCCGCCGTCGGGCAGTGGCTGGACGAGTGGGTGCGCTACGGGCAAATCGTTCACGATGGTCGTCGAAAGCGGCTGCGGCTGACCTTGCTCGTGGCGGGTCAGTGCGACCCGCGGCTGTGATGAGGTCCGGGTCTCTGGAAACGTGGCGCCGCCCGGCCCCTCGTACCCGTCGGCCAAGTCGCCCTGATCCTGCTCCTTGGCCCACATCGCGACCGGGATGCCATCGGGGCCGACACTGACGGTGATCAGGGAGTCGAACCCGTCTGGCGGGTTGAGCGTGCCGACATGGCGATATCGGCGATCTGCGCGTCCGCCCTTCTTGAAGAAGCCCACCTCTCAACCGTAGGGCGGGTCGACGACGCAGGCCGTTCCCTGTCGACGGGAGCGCCAGCACGAGCACGTTGCTGCACACGGACCGGGGAACGGCGCAGACTCGGCCCAATCTGCCGGAGGCAGACACTGCTCTCGAGTCCGGAGCCCGGAGTGACCCAAACAGGCGGATCAGCCCGGAACCGGTGCCTGTGCCTTCGCTATCTCCAATTGCAGCCGCAGGACCGCCAGTTCATGGTCCTGCTCCTGGCGGAGCCGCTCCGACTCGTGTGCCCGGGCAGCCTCCTGTGCCGCCTCGGCGCCCTCCTGGGCACGCTTCTCCTTCACGACCCTGGCGACTTCCTCGGCGTACACCGGGTACCGGTCCAGAACGCCGCCGCAGATGCCGTCGACGATCCATGCGGCGAACGCTGGAAGCAGGTCGTCACAGCCGGCCTCGCTGACGGCATCGTGGTGGCTCTTCAGCCCGTTGGCGTCCAGGACGTGATGGGATCGGGCCTGCCTGGCATCGCTGGCGATGGCTTCCATGGTCTTGAACAGTTGGCTGTACTTGTCGTCCGCCATTCTCCCGCCCCTCCTTCGACCGCTGATCCGACGACTATCGCCACAGCACACGCTAAAGCCCGAATGCGGGGTCCGCGAGCATCGGCTGGCGCTGCGGCGAGTCCATCATCCCCGCCTCCTGCCCATCGAGTGCGCAGGGGTTGCGCGTTACGCGCGAGCTGTGGGTCCACGCGACCAGCGGTGCAGGGGGTGCACGTCGTGGGTCGGCGGCCTGCCAGGCGAGCGACGGGCACCTGATCCCCCCCCGCCCCGGAGTGCTGCTGTGCGGGCCGATGACTGATGGCATCGTTGTGCGCATGCAGATCACCCACCTCGGCCACTCCTGCGTCCTTGTCGAGACTGCGGCAGCCAGGATCCTCATCGACCCGGGCGTCTTCAGCGACGGTTGGCACGGCCTGACCGATCTCGACGCCGTCCTGGTCACCCACCAGCACCCCGACCACTACGACCAGGCGCACGTCCCGGCGATGGCGGCGGCCAACCGCGGCGCGCGCTGGGTGGTCGAGCCGAGCGTCGTGGCCCTGCTGCCCGAAGCCGCGACCGCCGAAGCCTTGATCGCCGGTGATTCGGCCACCATCGGCGACATCACGGTGACCGGCTGCGGCGGACGCCACGCGGTGATCCACCCGGAGATCCCGGGCATCGGCAACGTCGGGATGCTGCTTCGCGCCACCGACGGGCCGGTGTTCTTCCACCCGGGCGACTCCTTCGCCGCGGTCCCGGCGGGAGCGGACATCCTCGGCCTGCCGCTGACCGCCCCGTGGTCGAAGGTGGCCGAGACCGTCGACTTCGGCCGCGCTGTCGGAGCATCGCACTGGTTCCCGATCCACGACGGCTCGCTCAACGAGCGGGGTCGAGCGATGTACCTGGATCGGGTGCGGGCCATGAACGACGCCGAACTCATCGACCTGCGCGGCGGGCTGAGCCACCGGTTCTGAGGGTCGCGGCTCCGCAGCCATCCAGGCGTCGCCCCCGGCCCCGCACGGTGCGACGATGGCCGCAGAGGGAGGTCCCAGATGTGCGATACCTTCGTAGCCCTGCCGGAGGCGACCGCGGACGGCAGCGTCATCCTCGGCAAGAACAGCGACCGCGAACCCAATGAGGCGCATCAGGTCGTCATCACACCTGCCGCCCACCACCGGGCCGGCGACACCATCACCGCCACCTACCGGACGATCCCGCAGGCGCGGCACACCCATGCCGTGCTGCTCGCCAAGCCGTACTGGATCTGGGGCGCGGAGATGGGGGTCAACGAGCACGGCGTCGCCATCGGCAACGAGGCGGTGTTCACCACCGTCAAGCACGAACCGGATCCGGGCCTGCTCGGCATGGACCTGCTGCGGCTCGGACTGGAGCGCGGCGCAACGGCCGACGAAGCAGCGCACGTCATCTGCGAGCACCTGCAGCAGTACGGGCAGTCCGGCCAGGCGGGGCACACCGACAAGCTGGAGTACCACAACAGTTTCATCATCGCCGACCCGCACCAGGCGCTGGTGCTGGAGACCGTGGGACGGGAGTGGGTCATCGAGCGGGCCAAGGGGACGCGTTCGATCTCCAACGGGCTGACGATCCACGATGCATGGGACGAAGCCTCGCCCGGCCTCGCCCGCCCGGGCGTCGACATCGCAGCGGAGTACTCCGACCTCATCTACACCCGCTTCTCCGACTCCCGCACGCGCCAGTGCCGCACCAGCGACGCCCTGACCGCCCGACGGGGCACCATCAGGCCGACCGATGCGATGGCGCTGCTGCGCGACCACGGCAAGGCCGGGCAGCGTACGGGCTTCACACCGGCCAGCGGCATCGCCGGCCAGACGGTGTGCGCCCACGCGGCGCACGGGCCGATCCGGATCAGCCAATCGACCGGGTCGATGGTCGCCCACATCAGCGCGGAGGCGACCACGGTGTGGGTCACGGCGACATCCGCGCCCTGCCTGTCGGTGTTCAAGCCGGTCTGGCTGCACGGCGGCCTGCCCGACCTCGGGCCGGCCCCCACCGGCACCTACAACCCGTCGACGCTGTGGTGGCGCCATGAGAACCTGCACCGGTCGGTGCTGGCGGACTACGCCGGGCGCGCCCCGATCGTCCACCCGGTGATCGCCGAGCTGGAGCAGCAGTTCGCCGAGCAGGCTGCCGACCCCGTCGATCCTGCCGAGCTGACCCGCCGCTGCTTCGCGCTGGCCGACGAACGCCTCACGCCGCTGCTGCCCCACATCATGCAGCGGCCGATCAAGCGCCGCGCCAGCCTGCTCTACCGGCGGGCGTGGAGCACGTTCGACCGGGAGGCCGGCCGATGACACCGTCCAAGGCCGAGGCCCTCGCGCTCGCCGAGCGCTACGTGTGCCCCAACCGCGTGCAGTTCCTGGGCGCGGCCGGGATCGACTTCGTGATCGGCAAGCGGGAGGGGTACCACCTCTACGATCTGGACGGGACCGCCCGGCTGGACCTGCACCTCAACGGAGGGGTCTACAACCTCGGCCACCGCAACCCGGACCTGATCGCGGTGCTGACCGAAGCGCTGGGCGAGCTCGACATCGGCAACCATCACTTCCCCAGCGTCGAGCGCGCCCTGCTCGCCGAGCAGCTGGTGACCCTGACCCCCGGCATGCAGTTCGCGGTGTTCGCCAGCGGCGGCGGCGAGGCCATCGACGTGGCGATCAAGAGCGCCCGAAGGGCCACCGGGCGCACGCGCATCGTGTCGGCCGTCAACGCCTACCACGGCCACACCGGCCTGGCGCTGTCCGCCGGTGATGAGCGGGCGGCGGCGGCCTTCCACAGCGCCGGCGCGCCGGGGGAGTTCAGCCGCGTCCCGTTCAACGACGCCGACGCGATCACCGAGGCCCTGGCTCCCGGCGACGTCGCTGCCGTCATCCTGGAGACCGTCCCCGCGACCGCCGGCTTCCCGCGTCCGGCGCCCGACTACCTGCCCGCGGTCCGCAGGCTGTGCGATGAGCACGGGGCGGCGTTGATCGCCGACGAGGTGCAGACCGGGCTCGGCCGCACCGGCAACCTCTGGGCGACCCAGACCTTCGGCGTCACCCCCGACATCCTGGTCACCGGCAAGGGGCTGTCGGGCGGGCTGTACCCGATCGCGGCGACGCTGCTGTCCGACGCGATGGCCGGCTGGCTCAAGGACGACGGCTGGTCGCACATCTCGACCTTCGGCGGGGCCGAGCTCGGCTGCCGGGTCGCCCGGGCGGTGCTGGACCTGACGGTGGCGGTGGATGTGGGCGATCTGATCGCCCGGTGGTCCCAGGGCCTGGCGGACCTGCAGCAGCGTCACCCCGGCTGGCTGGTCGAGGTGCGGCAGACGGGTCTGGTCATCGGGCTGAAGTTCGCCCACGAGTTCGGCGGCATGCTGATGACCCGGGCGCTGTACGACCAGGGCGTGTGGGCGATGTTCGCCGGGTTCGACCGCTCGGTGCTGCAGGTCAAGCCCGGGCTGCTGCTCACCCCGGAGCTGACCGACACCGCCCTCGCGGCCCTGGATCGCGCATGTGCGGCGGTGTCCGCGACAATGCTGCCGTGATGGACCTCGAGGTCATCCGCGACCGGCTGACGGCCCTCGAACGCGACCTCGACCCGGCCCGCCCCGCGAAGGCCGGACTGGAGGTGCTCGCGTACGGCGAGATCTCAGCCACCCTGCGGCTGCCGGGAGCGCAGTTCGCGGACGTCGTCGCCAAGCGGATGTCGGGCTTCCCCGACCAGCGGGCGGCCGAGGACTACGCCGCCCTCGTGCGCAGGTACTGCGAGGTGCTGGGCGCGGGCGGGCTGTCGGTCCTGCCCACCCAGCCGTTGATCATCCACCGCGCCGGACGATCCCCCGTGGTGTACCTGATCCAGCCGCTGGTCGGAGCCGAGACGCTGGGCCACCGGCTGCTGCACCGCGCAGCCGACGACGAATTGGGCGACCTGGTGCGGCTCGCCCTCGAACAGGCGGACCTGGCCGCCGCATCGGGCGGCGCGGACCTGGAAGTCGCGATCGACGCGCAACTGTCCAATTTCTCGTTCACCGGGGGCAGCGCCACGCTGCTCGATGTGGGCACCCCGTTCCTGCGCAGCAACGGCAGGCACCTGTTGAACATCCGCGTCGTGCTGGCAGCGGTCCCGCCGGGGATCCGGGAGGTCTACGTCAGGCAGCGCACCGGCGAGCAGTACATGGACGACTACTTCGAGCGGCGGCTGGTGGCCGTCGACCTGCTGGGCAACTTCATCAAGGAGGACGCCGCCGATCGGCTGGGCGCCGGGATCGCGGCGGCCAACGAGTGGCTGGCCAGCAGCGATCCGATCGCCGAACCCGAGGTGCGGCGCTACTACGAGAAGGACGCCGGGACGCTGGAGCTGTTCCTGCGGGTGCGCAGGGCGGATCGCTGGATCAGGACGAAGATCCTGCGGCAGCCCTACGACTTCGTGCTGCCCGGCCGCGTCAGCCGCTGAAACCCGCTGCGTGGACGGGTCGTGTCGGCCGTCCACCCTATCCTCGAGTCACTGATGTGCAGGAATGCGTGCGGTGCAGAACACGGGGGCATGATGACCGAATCGATACCCGACCCGGCCGACGCCGTGGTCCGCCAGGTGGCTCAATCGATCGGCGGGCTGAGCCTGGAGGAGCAGCTCGCGGTGTACGGCGGGGCATCGTCGTACTACGCGATCGCACCGGTCGGGGCCCCGCCGGCGCTGGCCGTCCCGCTGCTCCGAGACGTGCTGGTGGCGCTGAGGAGAGGGCCCTGCCGCTGGTGCGGCCGGGGGCTCACCGGGCACGGGATGGACGTCACCGAGTACGGCGTCGAAGTGCGCTGCCAGCATGACGTGGGCAGCATGGCCGCCGGGCGATGGCTGGCAGGCCCGCCCCCTGCGCCGATCGGCCGCAGCCTCGTGGCCTTTCTGATGTGGGTGGTCGTGCCGCTGCTGAGCCTGGGGCTTCTGTCGTGGCTGATGCCGCTGATCGCGGCCATCGCACGGCGTCGCAGGTCGTGGGCGATCGGCGCCGTGGTCTTCGGCCTGCTGCTCACGGCAGCGCTCGTGGGGCCGGAGGACCTCGCCGCGATCCCCCTGTTGATCGCCTGGCTGGGAGCTCCGGTCTGGGGCGCCTTCCAGATCAAGCCGTGGCTGCGCAGCTTCGCCGGCAGATAGTCCCGCCGTCGAACGCCCGGTATCAGGCGACCGCCGTCAGCCTGCGCGCCAGCTCCAGGTCCGCGGGCGTCACCCCGCCGGCCGAATGGCTCACCACCGACAGCAGCACCCGGTTCCACCGGATGTCGATGTCGGGGTGGTGGCCCATCGCCTCGGCCACCTCGCCGATCCGGTTCACGGCGGCCAGCGCCTCGGCGAAGTCGGCGTAGCTGTAGGTGCGTCGCAGCCCGGTCGGGTCGCCGTCCCAGCCCTCGGGGAGTCCGGCTGTGATCTCATCCGGGGTGAGCAGTGCCATGGCTGCCTCCTTGTGCGTGCCCCGTCGTTGCGACCTCGAGCGCCGCTTCCGGGCTCAAGTCCTCGTGTCTGGCCAGCGAACTGGGCCACCAGGTCTTCGGGCCGATCAGGATGACCGCCGATGGAACGACCAGCGACCGCACGATGATCGTATCGAGCAGCACCCCGGTTGCGACGATGAACGCGATCTGGAACAGGAACAGCAGCGGCAGTACCGACAGGGCGCTGAAGGTCGCCGCGAGCACGACCCCCGCGCTGGTGATCACCCCGCCGGTCACCGCCAGCGCCCGCAGCGCCCCGGCGCGGTTGCCGAAGGCGATCGTCTCCTCCCGCGCACGCGTCATCAGGAAGATGTTGTAGTCCACGCCGAGGGCTGCCAGGAAGACGAAGGCGAACAAGGGCACCGCCGCGTCCGCGCCGGGCAGGTCCATGATCTGGTAGAAGACGATGGCAGCCAGGCCCAGTGTTGCCGCGAACGAGAGCACGACGGTCCCGATCAGCAGCAGCGGCGCCACGATCGCCCGCAGCAGCACCATCAGCACCAGGAACGTCACCAGCAGCACCGCCGGGATGATGACGCGCAGGTCGTGCTTGGTCGCCTCGTTGGTGTCCAGCGCGGTGGCGGTCGGCCCCCCGACGAGGGCCTGCGTGCTGACCGCGTCGAGGTCGGACCGCAGCGCCCGGACCGTCGCCTCCGCCTCGGGGGAGTCCGCAAGGTGGACCAGCGTCGCCTGCAGCTGCACCCTTCCATCCACGATGAGCGGCTCTGCTCCCGGTTCGGGCGCTCCAGCGGTGACCGGTATGACTGCCGCGACGCCGTCGTTGGCCGACACCACGCCGAGCATCGCTTCATAGTCCTGCGCCGGGCCGATCACGATGGTCACGCTCCCCGATCCCGCCGGGAAGTGCCTGGCCAGCGCCTGCTGCCCCTGCGTCGACTCCACCTCCGTCATGAAGAACTCGGACGTCGGGACGCCGTCGGCCTTGAACATCGGCAGGAACATCGACAGTCCTACGAGCACCAGCAGCGACAGGGCCAGCACGACGCGCGTGCGCCGGTCCACGAACCGTGCCACCTGAGCCCAGAAGCCGTGCACCTGGGCCTGCGGATCGGCCATGTCGACCTTCGGCTTGGCCGGCCAGAAGGCGCGCCGGCCCAGCAGCACCAGCACCGCCGGGAGGAACGTCAGCGTCGCGACCATCGCGAACAGGACCCCGATTGCCGCCACCGGCCCGAGGCCGCGGTTGATGGTCAACTCCGACAGCAGCAGGGTCAGCACCCCCAGGGCGACGGTGCCCGCGGACGCGACGATCGCCTCCCACGTCCCGCGCAGGGTGCGCCCCATCGCATCGGCCTGGTGCGGCGTGCGGCGCAGTTCCTCGCGGAACCGGGCTACCAGCAGCAGCGAGTAGTCGGTGGCCGCGCCGATCACGAGGATGAACAGGATGCCCTGCGACTGGCCGTTGAGTGCGACGACGCCGGCGTCGGCGAGCAGGTAGATGACCATCGACGCGGCACTCAGGGCGAGCAGCGCGGAGGTCAGGACGACGAACGGCAGGATCGGACTGCGGTAGACGACCAGCAGGATGACGAGCACGACCAGCAGCGCGACGAGCAGCAGCATCCCGTCGATCTCCCCGAACGCGTCGATGAAGTCCGCGAGGAAGCCGGCGGGGCCGGTGACGTAGATCTCGGCGCCGAGATCGCGCGCGGGGCTGTCGGCCAGCGCCTGCCGGATGGCTTCCACCTCCTCGCCCGGCTCGGGGTCCCCGGCGGTGACGATGTCGGCGATCACCGTGATCGCCGAGCCGTCCGCGCTGGGGATGGGTCCGGCCACATCAGGCTGGACCCCCGGGATCGCCTTGATCTGTTCGATGTCCGCGGCGACGGCCCCGAGCGCCGCGGCGTCGAACGGTTCGCCGAACTCGTAGACGATCACCGCGGCGATGCTGTCGGAGGGATCGAAGTCCTGCTGCAGCTGCAGCACCTGCGTCGATTCGGCTTCCGCGGGCAGGAAGGTCGAGGCGTCGTTCTCCTGGACCTCGACGAGCTTCCCCGAGTACGGCCCGGCGATGGAGCCGATGGCGATCCACGCGATCACCAGCAGCGCCGGCACCAGCCACCTGCGCCTGCGGACCCCGGACGGGCGCATGCCGTCGACGGATCCGGACTGCGCCGCTGTCTCCTTCTGATCGGTCATCGCCTCTCCCGTCGGACGGTGCCTCACCAGGGACGCGTCAACTCTAGGCACTCAGCCGTTCATGGTCTTGATCACCTCGGCGACGATCGGCAGGTCGGCCGGAATCCAGTCCACCGCATACGCATCGCCGGGCGTCACCATGCGCAGCGCATCGTGGATGTCGAGGCAGCGGGGCTCCTGGCCGGGGTCGAGGGCGAAGCGGTACACGTGCATGATGTGCCCGTCGGCCAGCGGCCAGTCCCCGCCGACCTGCTTGCCGATCGCGCCGGTCACGCCCAGTTCCTCGCCCAGTTCGCGCGCCAGGGCCTGGTGATCGGACTCGCCGGGCTCGACCTTGCCGCCGGGGAACTCCCAGAGCCCCGAGTACGGCCCCCGGCCGCGCCGTGCCGCCAGCAGGGCGCCGTCGGCGATGATGGCGGCCGCCACGATGAGCGCCACCGGCTACTCCACGATCGTGTCCGCGGCGAACCCGTCGGCCTTCGGACGGTATTCGACGCGGGTCCCGCTCGGCAGATCCGACAGCGACGCCACGTGGGTGCCGCCGCACGGGTACTCGCCGTCGCCCTCCGGCAGCGCGCAGCGCCAGGTGCGGCGGGCCGGCAGCGTCTCGTCGCCGCCGGTCTCGATCGACACCGCGCCGCCGGTGGCGATCCAGCCCTGCAGCTTCGCCGTCGCGGCCGCGGCGAGGTCGGGCAGCCCGGTCAGCAGGCTCTCGGTGTCCAGCCCCTTCTTCCGGATGGACTTGCCGAGCCGGTACTCATCCCGCGACCGCCATGCGGTGATCGTCGAGCGCTCGATGGCCAGCCCGTCGAGATCGGGACTGCCCAGCGAATCCCGGCGGGGGGCGTCCTTGCGCCACAGCTCCGCAGTCACAGCGTTGAGCGCCAGGGCCGCGAGGTGGCAGGCGGTATGAGCAGCCGACAGGGCGCCCCGGTAGTCGGCGTCCACTCGCAGGTCCACGACGTCGCCGACCGCTGGCGCCGCGTCCACCATGTGGCACACCACCCAGTCCCAGCCGTCATCGCCGCGGCGCGCCGGGATGGCGGGGCCGATCAGCAGCTGCCCGTCCGGCCCGACCGCCCCGGTCACGCAGTCGCGGACCGCCTGGCCGTCCAGCGTGCCGCGGTCGGCCGGCTGGTCGGGCCAGGTGTGGTCCAGCGGATGGAACACCGTCCGATCGGTGATGACGGCGATGCCGGCGTCCGTCGCACGGACATCGACGACGGTCGCGGCGGTCGCCACGGCACCGCCCGGGTACAGCACGGTTGTTGAAGCCACCCCGACACGCTAGCCCCAGGAGGTGCACTATCGAACAATGGGACCTCGGCGAGAGGGGCCGGCATGGCAGATGCGCAGGACGCGCTGAAGCAGTTCATCGTGCGCCCGGGCGAGCGGTTCCGGTTCAAGGACCACCCCAGCGATTGGCTTCCCGACGCGCTGAAGGGGCTGGACAAGGTGGCGCGCAAGGCCGCGTCGGCGCAGCTGCTCGCAACGAACATCGCAGAGCTCGCGGAGGTGCAGGACCTGCTGTTCGCCGACAACCGGCACTCGCTGCTCATCGTGTTCCAGGCGATGGATGCGGCGGGCAAGGACTCGACGATCAAGCACGTCATGTCGGGGGTCAACCCGCAGGGCTGCAACGTCACCTCGTTCAAGGTGCCGTCGCGGGAGGAGCTCGACCACGACTTCCTGTGGCGATTCGCCAAACAGCTGCCCGCGCGCGGGATGATCGGCATCTTCAACCGCTCCTACTACGAGAACGTCCTGGTGGAGAAGGTCCACCCCGAGTTGCTGGAGGCCTCGCAACTGCCGCGCGGCAGCCGGGGCAGGACGTTCTGGCGGCAGCGCTACCAGGACATCAACGGGTTCGAGAAGCACCTGGTCAACAGCGGCACGGTCGTGGTCAAGTTCTTCCTCAACGTCTCCTCCGATGAGCAGCGGGCCCGGTTCCTGCAGCGCCTGGACATGCCGGACAAGCACTGGAAGTTCAGCCCGAACGATCTGGTGGAGCGTCAACGCTGGGACGAGTACCAGGAGGCCTACGCGGAGGCGATCAACGCCACCAGCACCCGGTGGGCGCCGTGGTTCGTGATCCCGGCCGACCGCAAGTGGGCGATGCGGGTGGCGGTGTCGGACATCATCGTCGCGACGCTGCGCAAGCTGAAGATGGAGTACCCGCGGGTGTCGGAGGCGGATATGGCCAGCCTGGCGGAGGCTCGCGCGGTACTGGAGGCGGAGATCGCGGCGGAAGCCGCCGCGGGCAAGGTGTACCGGCCCAAGAACGGCGGCGTCGGCGGGTCGCAGTAGCGCCCTGCCACGGCGCCTACACTCAAGCAGTGCCGCTCGCCACCCGCGCTGACCTCCGCAATGTCGCCATCGTCGCCCACGTCGACCATGGCAAGACCACGCTCGTGGACGCCATGCTCTGGCAGTCGGGCGCCTTCCGGGCCGGATCCGACGTCGCCGACCGGGTCATGGACTCGATGGACCTCGAGCGCGAGAAGGGCATCACGATCCTCGCCAAGAACACCGCGGTGCGGTACCTGCCGACCGCCGGGGAGCCCATCACGATCAACATCATCGACACCCCCGGCCACGCGGACTTCGGCGGCGAGGTGGAGCGCGGCCTGGAGATGGTCGACGGGGTGCTGCTGCTGATCGACGCCTCGGAGGGCCCGCTGCCGCAGACCCGGTTCGTGCTGCGCAAGGCGCTGGCCAAACGGCTGCCGATCGTCGTGGTGATCAACAAGGTGGACCGGTCCGATGCGCGGATCGCGGCGGTCGAGGAGGAGACCTACGACCTGTTCCTGGACCTGATCGACGACGCCGACGCCGCGGTGCTGGACTTCCCGATCGTCTACGCCTCGGCCCGCGCCGGCCGGGCGTCGCTGGCGCGGCCGGCCGATGGCGGCATGCCGGACGGCGAGGATCTGCGCCCGCTGATGGAGACGCTCATCGCCACGGTGCCCGCACCCTCGTACGACCCCGAGGCGGGCCTGCAGGCGCACGTCACCAACCTGGACGCCTCGCCGTACCTGGGGCGGCTCGCGCTGTGCCGGGTGCACGCGGGGACCATCCGGCGGGGGCAGAACGTGTCCTGGTGCAAGGCCGACGGGACGATCGTCCCGGCGAAGGTCGCCGAGCTGCTGATCACCGAGGCGCTGGACCGGGTGCCCGCCGAGTCCGCCGGGCCGGGCGACATCATCGCGGTCGCGGGCTTGCCGGAGATCACGATCGGGGAGACGCTGGCCGATCCGGAGAACCCGGTGCCGCTGCCGGTGATCACGGTCGATGAGCCGAGCATCTCGATGACGATCGGCATCAACACCTCCCCGCTGACGGGGCAATCGGGCAAGAAGCTCACGGCGCGGCTGGTCAAGGCGCGGTTGGAGACCGAGCTCGTCGGCAACGTGTCGCTGCGGGTGGGCGAGACCGAACGCCCCGACACCTGGGAGGTGCAGGGCCGCGGCGAGCTGCAGCTGGCGATCCTGGTGGAGATGATGCGCCGCGAGGGGTTCGAGCTCACGGTCGGCAAGCCGCAGGTGGTCACCCGCGAGATCGACGGGAAGCGCCACGAGCCGGTGGAGCACCTCACGGTCGATGTGCCCGAGGACTACGTCGGCGTGGTGACCCAGCTGCTCGGCCTGCGCAAGGGCCGCATGGAGCAGATGGTCAACCACGGGTCGGGCTGGGTGCGGATGGAGTACCGGGTGCCGGCGCGCGGCCTGATCGGTTTCCGGACGGAGTTCTTGACCGAGACCCGGGGGACCGGGCTGCTGCACCACGTGTTCGACCGCTACGAGCCGTGGTTCGGGGAGGTGCGCACGCGGCCCAG
This sequence comes from uncultured Actinomycetes bacterium, assembly GCA_964510455.1. Taxonomy (GTDB): domain Bacteria; phylum Actinomycetota; class Actinomycetes; order S36-B12; genus CAVXYG01. The sequence goes on along the minus strand of CAZECO010000013.1, from coordinate 749 downwards.
CGGTTCCCTGGTTGCCGACCGCCGCGGACTGGTCACCGCCTACGCCTGCCTGAACCTGCAGGAGCGCGGGACCCTGTTCGTGGCCCCGGGCACCGAGGTGTACGAGGGGATGATCGTCGGGGAGAACTCGCGCGCCGACGACATGGACGTCAACCCCACCAAGGAGAAGAAGCTCACCAATATCCGGTCCTCCACCGGCGAGGAGCTCGTCCGGCTGATCCCGCCGCGGCCGCTGTCCCTGGAGCAGGCGCTGGAGTTCTGCCGCGAGGACGAATGCGTGGAGGTGACCCCCGCCGCGGTCCGGCTGCGGAAGGTGCAGCTGGCGGCGGTTTCGCGCGGGCGCGACGCCGCCCGCCGCAAGCGGGACGGGTGAGTCTGCGGAGGTGACGGGTGGCTGCGGCGCCCGGCGCGGCGCAGCGCGCGATCAACGTGTTCCCGTGGATTCCGGACACGATCACCGCACGGCCACTGCGGCACTGCCTGGCCGCGCCTCCGAATCAGGTGGGCAATCGCCACCGTGCCATCGTTGAGCGCGAGCAGCACGTCTTCGCGCCGCGGCGTGCCCGAACCGGCGATCTGCCGGCCCACAGCCGGCGGTGAATCATCCGGTCCCGCCTGCGTCGGAGGCCCACCCAGGAATCCGGGAAGTCGAGGCCGTCGAGACACCTACCCCCTCTAACCATGATCAACACGTCACGGATGGCGTGTTGATCATGGTTCTCATGGATCTTCCACGATTTCCACAGCCG
>CAZECO010000012.1:0-36404 GCA_964510455.1 uncultured Actinomycetes bacterium | reverse complement strand
GGTCCTGGATCTTCCCCCGCGACCCCGGCTTCGCCGCCAAGGCCGGCCGCGTGCTGGACCTGTACGGCCGCCGCTGGCACGGCGCCGACCTCGGCCCCGAAGACTACGTCATCAGCGCCGATGAGAAGTCCCAGCTGCAGGCCCTGCGCCGCCGCCACCCCGGCCTGCCCGCCGGGCCCGGACGGACCCGCCGGGTCGAGTTCGAGTACCGCCGCGGCGGCACCCTGGCCTACTTCGCCGCCTACGACGTCCACCGCGCCCGGGTGATCGGCACCATCGCCCCCAAGACCGGCATCGAGCCCTTCGCCCGCCTCGTCGCCCAGGTGATGACCGCCGAGCCCTACGCCTCGGCCCGCCGCGTGTTCTGGGTCGTCGACAACGGCTCCTCCCACAACGGGGCCCGCTCGATCGAACGCCTGCAGCAGGCCTGGCCCACCGCGACCCTGGTCCACCTGCCGGTGCACGCCTCGTGGCTGAACCAGGTCGAGGTCTACTTCTCGATCCTGCAGCGCAAGGCCATCGCCACCGGCGACTTCCACGACCTGGACCACCTCGCCGCCCGGATCCTGGCCTTCCAACAGCGCTACAACGCCACCGCCGCCCCGTTCGACTGGAAGTACACCCGCCGCGACCTCAACGACCACCTCACCCGACTCCGCCGACACGAAACCGCCCAGCCGCTCACCACCGACCAAGCCGCCTGACCCCCGACGAACTAACGCACATGCCCACTAGCAGGCCTTTTCCCATGCTCCTTCGGCGATCGCGCCGGTACCGCCCACGGCGATCATCGACAACGGCGCCAGTTCGTCGATTCGGTCCGCGACGACTCGGACCGTCCCACCAGAACGCCGTAGGGCTGCGGCCAGCGCGTCTCCGGGTAGTCCGTTCCGGTGGCCAGAAGGACCGTCAAGGTGTTGTCGAAGGTGAACACCGGCCGACCGACCTCGACTGTTGCCGGCTGCCGCGAAGTTGCCGGCCTGGAGGAGCACCGCCTCCGAGATCGCCCCGCTTCCGCCGCTGACGATGACCTGGTCGGGGGCGATCCAGGCCCGCTCCGCGGCGGTCTCCAGCGGAAGGCTGGCGCGTCGGCCGAGCAGGATCGAGGCTTGCTCGTACCTCGCCGCCGGCCCGGCGGCGAGGGCGTCGGGGAAGTTCTCGCCGGTGGCCAGGTGGGTCGGGACGCCGGCGCCGCAGCAGGTCCCGAAGAGCCGGTCGATCTGTGCCGAGGTGTCGAACCGGTTGGCGCCGCTGAGGCGCTCCACCATCCCCACGTTGTTCGCCAAGAGCGCGCTCTCGACGTCGTAGGAAACCGCGCCGGGCCCGCCCAGGATCATGATGTAGATCGGTTGGATGATGTCGATGGCGGCGAGGGTCTCGGCGGGAAGGCGCGACGGGTCGGTCAGCAGGATCGGCACCTGCATGGCGCCGGCCGACAGTGCGTCGGGGTAGTTGGTCCCGGTCGCCACGAAGACCAGGGGGAAGCTCTCCCCCGTCCACTGCTGGTACCCCTCGTCGGCCAGCAGGCCGAGTATGGCGGCGGTCTCGTAGCGGTTGCTTCCGCTGGCGCGGTCGACCGTGGCCGCCGCGGCACTCGGCAGCTGGGCACCGGCCTGCGTGGCGAGAGCGGCGGCGAGCTTCGTGCGGGCGCGGGCCACCGCCTCGCGGACCTCGTCGCCCCCGTGCTGCGCCTTCGGCTGGGGCTGGGCCGCCTTCTCGCGACGGGCGTCCACGACGGTCTCAATTGGCGGCCCGCAGCGTAGGAGTCCCCGCGTCCGCCGGTTTCGCTGTCGGTAGGCGTTCCGTCCGGTCCCGCTACACCGCATCGATGGTGTCCGCCAGATCCGCGGCGCCGCGGTCCCCGGGTGCCGCGCTCGCCGCACTCACGGGGAACACGAGGGCTGCCGCGAGAAGCGCCGGAACGAGTCTGCGTGCAACCATGGGATCTCCTCTCCCGGATCCCCTCGGCACCTTAGCAGGGCGGCTCTTAACAGGTCGGGCGACTCCGACCGGAGCTCCACGACGATGGGCGTGGTTCGGTTCGGCAGCAGTCTCGATTCCGACAACACTGAATCGAAACCGGGAAGTGAGGCCGGCCGCCTTGGCATCGACCAGGCCTGCCGCTGGTGACCGGCTCCTGGCGATGGCTTCGGAGCGCGAGCGCGGTGAGCCCGGCAACTGCCGGAGACGCCCCCGGTCCGAGCGGGCCCTCGCGTCAGCGGTCCCTGGTGAGCCGCCGATTGCCTGCGCAGATTTCCCACAAGCTGTCATCCGAGGACCGGTCCGCCAGCCGCCTGATGAGGAGCATCACGATGAACTCATCGACTACTCCCGGTCCCCCACCCCTCCGAGGCGCTGATAATTCAGGGCACCGGCTGCAGGCGGTCCGGCGGACTGCATCTTCTGGATCGCGCAGCAGGAGTTGGCTGCACCAACTCACCGGCAAGGGGCCTTGGCGGAATCGGAGACTGGGGGGCGAAACCATGCTCGGGCTATCTACTGGCCCCTCGGGGGTGACCGACCGTTGGATACGTGTCGGCGCCACGTGGGCGTTGGCGAACACCTGTCATATTGGGGCGGGGCTGTCTCTGAGGATCTACCGAATGCTCCACGCTTGCGTGCTTGTGTCCGTGTCGGAGGAGGAGCTCACCGCTGAGGCGCGGCGGCCGTGCGGGTGACGCTGTCGATCGCGTAGCTCGCCCATGCCATCGAACAACCGGCGGACCGCCGTCGGGGCGTCGTCTGAGTAAGGGCATCGCCCACGGCTCAATCCACCCCTCCCGATCGCGCTCCCGGCCCGAGCGGACGAAAGTTATGGATTCGTTACTATCACGGATGAGCGGCCATCGGGCGCGGTATTGCGGAACATGTTCGGCAAACACATTGCGCTGCAACGAGTCTGGGCTCTACTGGTGTGCACCGGCCGCCGGCACCCGCGCTCCACTGCCCTCCCTTGGGGTTCGCAGGGAGGATTTCTCCGTCTTCCTGATCCCTTCGTGCGATACCGGTACTGCATCCTGCTACCTTGTTCCTCGTACTCGCCCGAATAAGGCGAGACGTTCACTCTGTGGAAGGAGCAGGTGTGATATCTAGCAGATGGCGGCGAACTATCGCTGCTACGGGGGTGGTGGCCGTCATCGGCACGGCGATCATCCCGATGAGTGCCGCATCAGCGGTGACTGTGGGTCCCGGAGCGATCGAGGTTCGTCCTGGGGACCAGAGCGGGTGGTTCCTCGCGACAATCAGGCCCACACGCTCCCCGGACCCGTTCCAGCCTGGAACTGAGACCCGTTCGGGTTGGGTCACCACGAGTGACGTGACCGGCGGCTCTGTGTTCCTCGACCCGACGCTGACCACCGAACCACCCGCCGAGGGCGGTGTGGTGTACGGCCAGGAGTGGGGCTATGAGACCGTCCTCGCCAATGGCATCCTCGGTGGAACGCCGCTGGGCCGTCTCAATGACTTGTCGCTGCTCGTCAACCGGAACCAAGCCAACATCAGCGATCGGCCGACCGTTCAGGTGCGAGTCGATCTCAACGGCACTGCGGTTGACCCCGACGGGGATACCTGCATCCTTACCACCGATATCGACACCCAAGCCGGCACCTTTGTCGATCTCGACCTGACGGGACCGACGCAGCGGTGGGACTTCGCCACAGAATGCGCGGTGAGCATTCCCTTCCCGCAGACCTGGGTCGGGGTCCGGGCAACGATTCTCCAGCTGCACCCGAACGCTGAGGTCGACGCTGGGACCACCGGCTTCCGGATCGGCGCCTACCAGAGCGACGAGTTCAACGAGGGCGATCTGTATGTTGCCGCGGCGTCCCTGGACAACACGGTGTACGACTTCCAGCCCCCGACGCTTGGGATCGTGGGCCGGCCTCCGACGTCCGTCGTCGCACCGGACCCGTACGCGCTCCCGCTGCCCGAATCTGGACATGAGCGAGTCACGACGAACTTCAAGACTCTCGACTACACCCTCAGCGGCGGGAACGCGGCGATCGGCGCATACGGTTCGTCCGCCCCTGGCTCGCCCAACGTCCTCGAGTGGAGATACCAAGGCGGTAGGGAAGCTGGAGCGGAGCTCAACTTCACAGCGAATCCCCCCGACGTCTGCCGCGACAGTACGTCGCCGATCGGCTCCCCGATTGCGCGGGACGTCGTGTTCGAAGCCCCGGGGACGAAGTCCGTCAGCCAGCTCAACCTCGATGCCTACAAGTTGACCCAGACTGACAATGCATCGTTCGATGTCCCAACCAGCGCCGGTGGTGTCTGCACGCTCACGCTCAGCTCACCGAACAACGTTGACATCACCCCGACGAGCACCGTCATCACGATCGACTCGGCGACGCTCCCGGCTTCTCTTCAGAACCCTGACGATCTGCCTCTCAGGTCGTTGGGTGCGTCGGAAGAGCTGCCGCAGGCCATGGACCTGGGTACTCCGCTGGTCGCCCCGGCGGGCGGCACGGTCAACGTGCACGTCACCCGTGAAACTGCCCCCAATCAGGGCAACGATCGGGGTATCGCATGGCCGGGTACGGGACTCAAGGCGGCGATCTACGACATCGTGCCGACCAACGATGAGCCCCGCTTCGACCTGAGCACCAGTGGCTTGTCCATCTCCTCCAATGGTGTGGTGTCGGGCACGTTGACCCTCCCCAGCAGCCTGACGCCTGGTAGCCGGTACCTGATCGCGATCTCCTACGTCAGCTACGTCGGCGCGCAGCCGGACTCCCTGATGACCCAGGAAATCCGGATCATCCGCGGCGATGGCGGCGATGGCGACGACGAGTGGCCGAACACTGAGCGCTTGTTCGGCCAGGATCGCTACGGCACTGCCGTTGATGTCGCCACCAAGCGGTTCAACAGCGCGAATGTCGAAGAGGTGTTGATTGCGACGGGTGCGGATTACCCGGATGCCCTTGCAGCCTCGCCGCTCGGCGCTGAAGGACGGCCGTTGCTGCTGGTTCGTGCCGATTCGATCCCGGATGTGGTGGCCGATTACCTGGACAGCCTGCCTAACCTCAACAAGATCTGGCTCTTCGGGGGCAGCGGTGTGGTGAACGCAGCTGTCGAGGCCCAGCTTGGGGACTTCGCAGACGTGCAGCGCGTATTCGGCGCTGACCGCTATGAGACCGCGGCGAATATCGCCCTGGAGGTCGTCCAGCCGAACAGCGTGGTCTACGTGGCATCGGGCCTGGACTTCCCGGATGCGCTGGGTGCGGCCTCGGCCGTCGCCAGTGACGGCGCGGCACTGCTGCTGACCCAGTCCAACCAGCTGCCGGCAGCTACGGCAGATGCGTTGGATGAGCTTGGGGTGAATCGGGTCGTCGTGGTTGGCGGTTCGGGCGTCATCAGTGATGCGGTGCTCGACCAGATCGAAGACGTCCTTGGCGTCGGCGGCACGGTTGAGCGCGTCTTCGGAGCCGACCGGTACGCAACGGCGGCTGCCGTGAACGCGTTGGCGTTCCCGGGTGAAGCCCCAGTGGTGTACCTGCCGACTGGCGAGAACTGGCCGGACGCACTCACCGGAGCAGCTGCGGCTGCGTTCGACGATGCGCCGATCGCCTTGGCTCGCGCTGCCTGCCTTCCGGCGCCGACGCTTGCCTCGATCGAGCAGTACAACCCCGACACGATCTACGTCGTGGGTGGTACTGGCGTGGTGAGCGATGCTGCTGCAGCGGGCACGCCGTGCTAGTTGAGTAACGCTAGGCCGTAGCATTACGTCGGCCGAGTGAGATGGGGCCCCCGCCGGAAGGCGGGGGCCCCATTCCTCTGTCGCGGCACCGGCGGTCTGCCCGAGCATGACCGGGACTACCGAAGCGAGGCCTCCTGGATCTACGCCCCAGCTGCGGTGGGCCGCCCACAACGGTTTGCGAGAGCGGACGTGCCGTGCCGGTCACCGATCCAGCGGGTCCTGGCTCGACACTGCCGATGGGGGTTCCCGGGACCCTCGTCAGGCCTTGGTCTCGATGGATCGACGGCCGGCGGAGTCGGGACGGCGACCGGGGGTCATCCAGACGAGACCGCGAGCAACTCCTCGACGCACCGCAGCAGCACGCTGGCCTGGCTGTGCGATGACAACTGCGGTGCCGCCGCACACGATGCCGCCTTCCACCCTGCGACGGTCTCCGGCTGGAGGTTCGACAGCGCTGTCCGCAACGCCGCCTCGGTGAAGTCGGGCAGCACGAGGCCGAGGCCGTGGCCCCGCGTCAGGTGCGCCATCTCCGGCGACGGTCCGATGAGCACCCCCAGACCGCTTTGCACGAAGTCGAAGAACTTGTTGGGCAGCGCGTGGAGTGCGTTGAAGGAGTTGGGGGGCAGTACGAACACCCCGAGGTCGTAGGCGTCCAGAGTCGCGGGGACCTCGATCATCGGAACCGGATCCAACACGCGGACGTTGCCCGAAGCTGCTGCGAGGCGCCGCAGGGACTGCAGGTAGGACCTGTTACGCGCACTGGCCACCAGGTAGACGTCGAGCGTCAGGCCCGGCACATCGGCTGCCGCACGGATCATCAGCTCCAACTCGCGGTTCGGCTGCGCCGCGCCGCTGTGCACGGCACGGATGACCTGCCCGACCGGCCGCGGCTGCGGAGCCCGGTACTCCCCGGCGTTGGTGATCGTGAGGCAATGCACGCCGAACTCGCGCTGGTACTGCTCGGCGATCCCGTTGCACACCGTGGCGGCCCGTGAGGCCTTCGGGAGGTAGGTGCGGCACAGGTGCGTGTTGAACGGCCGCACCATCAGCCGCCAACGCCAATCACCGTCGAACTGGCCCGGGGAGTACTCGGGGAGATCGACCAGCACCGGTCGGCCCGCGGCGACGTCCAGGGCCACCGGAAGGGTGTTGAGATCGAATGCCAGCATCAGGTCGTGCGCAACGCCTGCCAGGCTTTCACGTGCGGCGTTCGCGGCCGGCAGCAGCCGGTAGGCCCGCTCGTTGGCACGCAGGGCGAGGTATGCCAGACCGCGGGGGGTCGTGGGGAGGTGGGATCGCACGGGCAGCTCGACATGCCGCGATACCCCCTCGGGCTCCGGCCCCTGTCCGCAGGTAACGATTTCATAGTGGGCCCGCAGCGCGGCGATGTGCCGCATGACGCGGGGGTCGGTGGCGACATCTGTGAACGAGAGGATCAGCACCCGGCTTCTCACGGCTGCTCATCCCGCTGCCGGTCCCGCTCCCACTCGCTGAGCGCGAGCTGGCGGGTGAGCTCGGCGATCCGGTGGTCCATCCGCCGGAACTTCAGGTGCATCAGCGCGACGAGCAGCATCAGGGCGAAGGAGGTCAGGTAGAAGACCAGGTCGGCACCGCGGCCGATACCGATGAGGTTGGCGACCCTGGTGGTGGTCTGCGGCATCAGGATCGTGAGCACCACCAGCACTGCGAACGCCACCAGGAACAGCCGCTTCCAAGCCCGGCCGTGCACGGAGTCGCGCGAGCGCCACAGCAGGGCGATGACGACGGCGACGAACAGGATGAACAGCAGTTGGGCCATCAGTCACCTCAGGTACCGGTCGAACATGATGTTCACGGAGTTGATCAGCGGCTGCCCCTTCGCCTTCGAGTACTCCGTGTAGCGGATCTCCACCGGGACTTCCGCCCAGCGGGAACCCGATGTCGCGATGTGGTCCAGGATGTCCGAGGCGTGCCCCATCCCGGGGTCGCCGAACTCCAGGCCCGTGGCGAACTGGCGGGTCATCGCACGCAGGCCGTTGTGGGTGTCGGTGAGCGGAAGACCGGTATCGAACCTGGTGTAGGCGACGGCGATCCGCAGCACTGTCCGGCGCAGGGGGGATGCCCCCACCTTGCCGCCGCCGAACCGGGTCCCCAGCGCGATGTCGATGTCGCCGCGCCGCAGCCGCGCCACCAGGGCTTCCGCGTCCTGCGGCCGGTGCTGGCCGTCGGCGTCGAAGGTGACGATGATCCGGATCGGGGGCAGCGACAGCGCCGCCGTGATCCCCGTCGACAGGGCCGCGCCCTGGCCCAGGTTGATCGCGTGCCGCACCACCTGCGCCCCGGCCCTGCGCGCCACCTCGGCGGTGGCGTCGGTCGAGCCGTCGTCGACCAGGATGACGGTGCCGAAGCTGTCGCGGACCGAGGCGATAGTCTGTGCCACGACCGATGCCTCATTGAGGGCCGGGATCACCACCGCGACGTCGGCCTGCGCGCCGTGCTGGTCCATCCGGGTTCCTGACTGCCGTGAGGTGGTCCCGATCAGTGTAGGCGCGCGCTCGGATCGTGGCTGCGCGCCATGGCCGGTCGGGTCGGTCGTGTCAGACGCGGATCGGGATGGGGTGGCGACAGGATGGATGGCATGGCCTTTGGCGTTGCGGACACCGCCGACGTGGATCCACGCGCCTCGATCGGTGGGGGTTCCACCGTCTGGCACCTCGCCCAGATCCGTGAGAACGCCGTGCTCGGCCGCGGGTGCATCGTCGGCCGGGGGGCCTACGTCGGTGCCGGGGTGGTGATCGGCGACTACGTGAAGATCCAGAATTACGCCCTGGTGTACGAGCCGGCCGAGGTCGCCGACGGCGTCTTCATCGGGCCCGCGGCGGTGTTCACCAACGACCATTTCCCCCGGGCCGTCAACCCGGACGGCACCCCGAAACAGGGCTCGGACTGGACGCCCGTCGGGGTGACAGTGCAGGAGGGCGCCTCGATCGGCGCCCGGGCGGTGTGCGTGGCCCCGGTTGCGATCGGCCGGTGGGCCCTGGTCGCCGCCGGATCGACGGTCATCCGCGACGTCCCCGATTTCGCCCTGGTTGCCGGCGCGCCGGCACGGCGCATCGGCTGGGTGGGCCGCGCCGGGGTCCCGCTGCAGAAGGCAGGGGCCGGCCGGTGGGTGTGCCCGGCAACCGGCGCCGCCTACCGGCAGGCCGCAGACGACATCCTGGAGGAGGCCCTGTGATCCCCGCCGCGAAGCCGCTGATCGGCGATGAGGAGCGCGCTGCCGTGGACGCCGTGCTGGCCTCGGGAGGGTTGGCGCAGGGGCCGCAGGTGGCGTCCTTCGAGGCCGAGTTCGCGGCCCTGGTCTCCGGCCGGGAGTGCGTGGCGGTCAACTCGGGCACCTCGGCGCTGCACATGGCACTGCTCGCGCTCGGCGTCGGCGCCGGCGACGAGGTGGTCGTGCCGTCGTTCACCTTCGCCGCCACCGCCAACGCCGTCGCTCTGACCGGGGCGACCCCGGTGTTCGTCGACATCGAGGCCGACACGTTCTGCATGGACCCCGCCGCGGCGGCGGCAGCGATCACGCCGCGAACCCGCGCGGTCATGCCGGTGCACCTGTACGGCCATCCCGCTGCGATGGACCGGATCGTGCCGCTGGCGCAGCGGCACGGGCTGCACCTGGTCGAGGACGCCGCACAGGCGCACGCGGCCAGTCTGCAGGGCACCCCGGTCGGCGCGTTCGGCGACGCCGGATGCTTCAGCTTCTACCCGACGAAGAACATGACCTCCGGCGAGGGTGGAATGGTCAGCGCCGCATCGGCGCACACCGCGCGGACGGTGCGGCTGCTGCGCAACCAGGGCATGGAGCAGCGCTACCGCAACGAGATCGTCGGGTTCAACACCCGCATGACCGACATCCACGCCGCCATCGGCAGGGTGCAGTTGGCCAAGCTCGCCGGGTGGACGGCCGCCCGGCAGGCCAACGCCGCGTTCCTCACCGCCCACCTCGAGGGCGTGGTCGCGCCCACCGTGCGCGACGGAGCCGCGCACGTCTTCCACCAGTACACGATCCGGGTGCCCGGGCACGACCAGGGCGCCTTCGTCGCCGCGCTGGCCGCGCGCGGGGTCGGCTCCGGCGTCTACTACCCTGTGCCGGTCCACGAACTGCCGGCGTTCGGCCTGCGGCTCGACCTGCCGGAGACGGCGCGGGCGGCGGCGGAGGTCGTCTCGCTGCCGGTCCACCCGGCGCTGCGCCAGCAGGACCTCGAGACCGTCGTGGCCGCGGTGAACGCCGTGGCTGGGGCGGGCGCCTGATGGCGGCGCTGCGGGCCGGGCTGGTCGGGCTGGGCATGATGGGGCGCAACCACGCGCGGGTGCTGAGCAGCCTCGACGGCGTCGAACTGGTCGGTATCGCCGACCCGGTGGGCAACCTGTACGGCGTCGCCCCCGGCGTGCCGGTGGTGCCCGACCTCGACGCGCTGCTCGACCTGGGCATCGACTACGCGATGGTCTCCACCCCGACCGCGGCGCACCTCGACACCGCGCTGGCGCTGGCGCGGGCCGGGGTGCACGCGCTGATCGAGAAGCCGCTGACCGTGGACCTGGCCTCCGCACGGACCATCACGCAGGCCTTCGCCGAGGCCGGTCTGATCGGCGCCGTAGGACACATCGAGCGATACAACCCCGCGCTGCAGCAGGCCCGGGCCAGGATCGCCAACGGCGACCTCGGCGCGATCTTCCAGATCACCACGCGGCGGCAGGGCCCGTTCCCGGGCCGGATCGCCGACGTGGGCGTGATCCTGGACCTCGCGACCCACGACATCGACCTCACGGCGTGGGTCGCCCAGCAGCCGTTCGCCAGCGTGAGCGCCCGGACCGCCCACCGCTCGGGCCGGCCGCACGAGGATCTCGTGGCGATCACCGGTCTGCTTGCCGATCGGACGGTGACCAACCACCTGGTGAACTGGCTGTCGCCGGCGAAGGAGCGGATCACCATGATCACCGGCGAGCGGGGCGCGTTCGTGGCCGACACCATCACCGCGGACCTGACGTACTTCGAGAACGGGGTCGTGCCGACGCAGGGGGCGATGGCAACGTTCCGAGGCGTGAGCGAAGGCGACATGGTCCGCTACGCCTTCCCCAAGCCGGAGCCGCTGCGCACCGAGCACGAGCACTTCCGGGACGCGGTGCTCGGCCGGCCGGCCGATATCGTCACGCTGGAGCAGGCTGCGGCGACGGTCGCGGTCGCCAACGCCGCCGCGCGGGCAGCCGCGGAGGGGATCGTGGTGGACCTGGAGGCCGGCACATGAGCACGACCTGTATGGTCGCCCTCGGCAAGATCGGCCTGCCGCTCGCTGTGCAGTTCGCCGTGTCGGGGCACCGTGTCATCGGAGCAGATGTGAACCCGCGCACGGTTGACCTGGTGAACGCCGGGGCGGTGCCGTTCCCGGGCGAGACTCGCCTGGCGCAACTGCTGGCCGAGGCGGTGGGACAGGGCCGGCTCACCGCCACCACGGACACCACGGCCGCAGTGGCGCAGGCGTCGACGGTCGTCATCGCGGTCCCGCTGTTCGTCGATGACGATGCGCGGCCGGACTTCGCGTGGATGGACGCCGCCACCCGCGCCATCGGCACGGGGCTGCGGCGCGGCACGCTGGTGTCCTACGAGACCACGCTGCCGGTCGGCACCACCCGCGCCCGCTACGCACCTATGCTCGCCGAACTGTCGGGACTGGTGCCCGGCGAGGGCTTCCACCTGGTGTTCTCCCCGGAGCGGGTGCTGAGCGGCCGCGTGTTCGCCGACCTGCGCCGCTACCCCAAACTCGTCGGCGGTATCGATGCGGCCAGCGAGGCCGCCGGGGTGGCGTTCTACGAGTCGGTGCTGCAGTTCGATACGCGCGACGACCTGCCGCGGCCCAACGGCGTGTGGCGGATGGGGTCGGCGGAGGCCGCCGAGATGGCCAAGCTCGCCGAGACCACCTACCGCGACGTGAACATCGGACTGGCCAACCAGTATGCGCGCTTCGCCGACGCGCACGGCATCGATGTGGCCGTCGTGATCGAGGCCTGCAATTCCCAGCCCTACAGCCACATCCACACCCCGGGCATCGCGGTCGGCGGCCACTGCATCCCCGTGTACCCGCGGCTGTACCTGTACAACGACCCTTCGGCGACCGTCGTGGCCGCCGCTCGAGAGGCGAACGCGGCCATGCCCGAGTACGCGGTGGCCCGGCTCGCCGAGGCGCACGGCGACCTGGACGGCCAGCGCGTCGCGGTGCTCGGCGCCGCCTACCGCGGCGGGGTGAAGGAGACGGCGTTTTCCGGGGTGTTCCCAGTCGTCGCGGCGCTGCGGGCCGCCGGGGCCGACGTGGGGGTGCACGACCCCCTGTACACCGAGGAGGAGATCGCCGGCTACGGGTGGGCGCCCTACCGCCTGGGCACCCCTGCCGACGCGGTCGTCGTGCAGGCCGACCACGCCGGGTACCGGCAGCTGGGGCCCGCCGACCTGCCGTCGGTGCGGACCCTGCTCGACGGTCGGGGCGTGGTCGACCCGGCCGGGTTCCCGGGCGTCCGGGTGGTCCGGATCGGGCGCGGGGACCCGGTGTGAAGGTCGTCAGCTTCGTCGGGGCGCGGCCGCAGTTCGTGAGCGTGGCGCTGCGGAATCCTGCTGGGTGTGAGGGTGGCCGGATGCCGGTGGGGTTCAGCATCGGGCAGCGGCCGTGTTGGCGGATCGCGGGACAGGCCAGCGGTGCCGGTCCGACGTGGTTGCACCCGTTGGAGGGCTTTGCACCCGCTGCGTGGGCTGCATCCGGCGTGTCGCGGGCGATCCGCCCCCCGGACGGGTGCAAAGCCCTCCAGCGGGTGCATTCAGGTGGCCGATCCGCCCCCCGGGCGGGTGCAAAGCTCGCGCCCCGCCCGCGGGAACAGCGCCAGCCGCAGCGGCACGTCAGCCAGCCAGCCCCGCGCGCCCGGATCCCGGGATTCCCCGCGGCATCCCGAAGCGAAGTGATACTGGCACCGATCGCCGCTGCGCAGGCCGAGGGCATCGCCCTGGTCGCCGTGCACACCGGCCAGCACTACGAAGCGAACATGTCGGAGGCGTTCTTCGCCGTCCCCGGGCCCGAAATCCACCTCGAGGCGGGCTCCAGCAGCCAGGGCATGATGGCCACCGCGCAGCGGCCCGAGACGGAGTGGTCCGATACGCTCCCCAGCGGCTGGAACGTCCAGTGCCCCGACCTGGAAGGGTTGACAGAACGAGCCGTTCGCACGCCGGAAGGCCCACGGGGGGAGCCGTACGGGGATGGCCGGGCGGCCCAAGCAGGCGTCCGCACCCTCCGGGGCTGGCGTGGCTGACGCCGGGCGCCGTCCCAGGGTGGTGATCGCGAGCCGGATCTTCCTCCCCGAACCCGCGGCCGCGTCCTTCCGGCTCGGCGCGCTTGCGGAGGCCTTGGCAGGCGAGGGCGCGGAGGTCACCGTCCTGACGACCACGGTGCCTGGTCCGATGCGGACCGCCGGTCAGGAGCCGACGGCCGTGACGATCAAGAGGTTCCCCGTCCTGCGGGACCGAAACGGCTACGTACGCGGGTACTTGCACTACCTGACCTTCGACGTGCCGCTCGCGGTGCGGCTGTTGGCGACTCGAAGGCCGGACGCCGTCGTATGCGAACCGCCCCCCACCACCGGGGTCGTCGTGCGAACCGTGTGCGCGTTGCGCCGCATCCCATACGTCTATTACGCGGCGGACCTGTGGTCCGATGCCGCGGCGGGTGCGGGGGCGCCGGCGCTCGTCGTCTGCGGGGTCCGGGCCATGGAGCGCAGGGCCGTCCGAGGGGCCGCTGCGGTGCTCTCGGTGTCCGATGGTGTGACCTCGCGGCTGCAGCGTTGGCGTCGTGCGGGCGTCGCTACGGTGGGACACGGTATCGACACCGGCGTCTTCCGGTCGGACGGCCCCGCTGTCGATCAGCCCGGCCCGTACTTCCTCTACGCCGGCACCGCCTCCGAGGTGCACGGTGCGGCGGTCTTCGTCGATGCGTTCCGCAGCGTGCTGGCGCAACGTCCGCAAGCCCGTCTGGTCTTCGCCGGCCAGGGCACGGACTTCCCGTCGGTGCGTGCGGCTGCCGCGCAACTGCCGACGGGGGCGATCACCGTGCTGTCCCGCATGCCGCCCGGCGAGGCTGCAGCGTGGATGCGGGGGGCTGCGGCGACGCTCGCCAGCGTGCGCCCGGGTCTGGGCTACGACTACGCGGTTCCGACCAAGGCGCATGCGTCTTTGGCGTGCGGGACGCCGGTGATCCTTGCCGGACCGAGCCCGATCACCGAGGCGCTGCGCACCGAAACGCTCGGCTGGGCGGTGGCCTACTCGCCGCAGGCAGTTGCCGCAGCGATGCTCGAGGCGCTCGACGAGCCGCGCAGCGCCGCCGACGTGGAGCGCATCGCCGGATGGGCCCAGCGCACCCTATCGGCGCAGACCACCGCGGCGGCGGCCGCGAGAGTCGTGCTAGCCAGCGTGAGGCGTCCAGCTGGACGCCCGCGGCCGAGGCGGCGGTGAGCGGTGGCTGTCGCCAACAGGTTCGGCCGCGAAGCCTCCATCTACCTCGGAGGCTTCGTCGCCGTCGGCGCGATCCAGTTCATCGCGCTGCCGATCTACTCCCGCCACCTGGGACCGGAAAAGTTCGGCCTGTACAGCCTGACGATGGCAGCGGTCACGGTGCTCGCAAGCGTCATGGTTGTGGGCGGTGACGTCGCGCTCGCTCGGTTCTGGGGGGACGCGCCGTCCGATGAGGAGAAGAAGCGGCTCACCTCGACGTGGATCGCCTTCCTAACCGCATGGTCGGCGGTTGTCGCAGTCATCGGATGCGCGGCTGCCCCCTGGCTGGCCGGGGCGCTGTCGCACGGGTCCGACCTCTTGCCGCTGCTGATCATCGGAATCCTGGGCCTTGTTCCTGCGCAGTTGAGCCGCATGCTCGCGCAGGTGCTTCGCAACACGTTCCGGCCGTTGCTGTACTCGACCGCCCTGGTGATAACCGCGGCCCTGGATGTGGCCCTGGGCCTGCTCTTCGCGATCGGGCTCGGGCTCGGGGTGTACGGGATCCTGCTCGGCCTGCTCGTAGGGGAGGCCCTCGGTGCCCTGGCACGGGTCCCCATGGTTCGGCAGTACCTGGGGTTCACCTTCGACTGGGGCCTGCTACCGCCGATGCTGCGATTCGGGGCGCCGTTGATGATCGCCGGACTGGCGTCCTGGGCCTTCACGGGAGCCGACCGCCTCGTCCTTAGCGCGCACGCCGCAGCTGCGGAAGTGGGGCACTACGGCCTTGCCGTCTCACTGGTCGCGCCGTTGGGGATGGTCACTGCAGCCCTCGGCCAGGCGTGGATCCCGCGAATCGTGCAACTGGCAGCCGCGGACCGCGGGGCAGCGGTTGCGGCGACCTCCCGCGCCATTGCCTGGGCAATGGTCGGTCTGGGCGTGGCGTCCATGGTGCTCGGCGCGCTCGCGCCCGTCGTGGTGCGGATCGTCGGCGGGGCGGAGTTCGCCGAAAGCGCCGAGGCCCTGCCGCTGCTGGCGCTGGCCGCGGCCTTTGCCGGGCTGGCGCCGTTCACCGGCACCGGTCTCACGCTCGCGAAGCGGTCGAGCCTGGTGCTGGTGGTGACGATCACGGCCGGACTGATCTCGCTCGCGCTCCTGGCGGTCCTGGTCCCACCGTTCGGCGCGGTGGGCGCCGCCCTGTCTGTTGCAGCCGCACTCCTGGTCCGGGTGCTTCTAACCCTGTTCTTCGCCAACCGCGTGTATGCCGTCGCCGTTGATCGGGCGCGCCTAGCGTTGATGGTCGCCATCCTCGCGGTACAGGTAGCGACCTGCACGATCCGACCCAGTTGGCCGACGGTGCTCGTCGTGACGGTTGCGAGCATCGCAGCCCTGCTGGCCTTGGCACCGCGAGACCGGGCACCGAGCGATGCCCGGTGAGGTGGCCCTTCGGATCTGCCCCAGTTTGCACCCGGTGTCAGTGGGCGATCCGCCCCCGCAACGGGAGCAAAGCGGCTGTTCGGAATCCGGCGGGGAGTCCCGGGCAGGGGGTGCGCGGGGCAGGCTGGCAGGTCGCGGGGCATCGGTCGCGCTTGTTCGGACTCCGGGGTCAGCGGCCGGTGCGCGACGGCGGGGCTGCCGCGCGGGGGTGCCTCGCCGACGTACTGTTCCTCCCCGGCTGGGCGCGAGAAGGGGCCGGCTGCCTGTTTGCACCCCGTGGGAGGCTTTGCACCCGTGGCGGGGGTGGATCGCCCGCGACACGCCGTCGGGAGCCCACGTTGCGGGTGCAAAGCCCCGGATCGGGTGCATCTACCGGCCGCGGATCGCCGGAAACACCCCCGTATCGGGTGCAAACCCCAGCGACCGGACGGGTGCATCTACCCGCGGTGGGACCGGCACCGCGGCGCCGGTCCCACGAAGCGCCCCCCGCTGCGGTAGCGGCCTGCTGCGCTTTGCGGTCTCGCCGGCACCTTCCGGTGCGCCGGTCTATCGGAAGGCGCTGATCACGGTGCCCCGGTCACCGTACGCCCGAGTGCTCATCGGCGCTGACCGGGGGATCCGCGGGGAGTCACCGGCGCCCCCGCCGCAGCAGCCCGGACACCCGGTGCAGGCGCCACCGGGTGTAGAGGTACCGCAGGCGGCCCACCGCTTCTTGCCGCAGGAGATCCCGGCCGATGTTCTCTTCGGGTTCCCCGACCGGCCGGAGGCGGTCGAGCGGGCCCTCCACCATGCCGATGCCCCAACGCCAGTCCCACGAGGCCGCCGAGAACCAGATGCGGTACTCGGTCCCGCATTTGACGAACGTGCTGCGATAGATGGCCCGGTTCGCCCAGGACCTGCGGATCGGGCGGAGGACGGGTCTAGCGCGGGTACGGCGGAACCGGACGCCATCCTTCGACGCGAAATGGAAGAGGGCGGTCCGGGAGTTGTTGGCCCATCGGGGATACGCGGCCACCAGCATCTCGAACCCCTCGTCGGTCGCGATGGCATCGATGTGCCACACCACATGCCCAGGGACCCGTACCTCGCAGATGGTCGAACCCGACATCTCTCCCGGGTTCGGCCCCGTCGCCAGCTCGACCCGGGTACGACCCGCGTCCGGCGATTCGGTGACGCACCACAGATGCCACTGATCATCGCGCTGGGCGAACGTCGGCGAGACGAGGAAGCGGGCCACCCGCAGCTCGGCGGGCCCGTCCCACGTGCGCGCATCGATGGAGCTCGCCTGGAGCAGCCTGGTGACCCGGACGTCCTTGTCGACTTCGATATAGGTCAGATAGAGGCGCTCGCCGGCCACGGCGAGTTCGGGGTCGGCGTTGTGCCGCGAGGGCTGCTCCGGAGCCGGTACCACGGGGTCGGGGGTGCCGAGTGGCTCGACCCAGCGCACGCCGTCGCTACTGACCCGCAACGAGGGGTTCTCGAGCCGATCGTCGCCCCAGGCGTACGGCGTCATCGCCATCCAGTAGGTCGAGCCGAGGAACCCCTCGGGGAGGTGCAGGACATCCGGGTGCACCGCCTGCCCCGAACCGTCGTAGGTGCTGATGTCGAGCGGACGTTTCATGGGCCACTCGCCTCGTGGTCCGACTGCCATGTGAGCTGGCGGAATGCTTCTTCGCCGCGGGAGACCTCGGTGATGATGTCCTCGGCGGCGGGAAGCATGCCCGATCCTAACGGCGATCGGTGGATGGGCGGTTTCGCGGTGCCCGGCTCGGCGGGTCTTGGCGTGCCGGTGCCTCTGGCCATGCCGGACAACGGGCGGGCTGGCGCGCGCCGCGGGACGGGAGCGGGGGCTGCAAGTCAGCGGCGTTGCCCGCTAATACGTGTCGAGGTCCGCCGCGCTGACGCTCCACGTGCCCGGTGTGTGGACGTTGGCAGGCAATGTGCGGTAACTGATGCGGCGCACGACCAGAGCGAGCCGCCTCCGCCGCCAGAACCCCGTTCGGGTCAGGGCACGCAGGGCCTCCGGCCGGTTCGTGGCTGCGGTCAAAGCTGTGTAGCCCAAGCCCTCGGCGACCCTCATGGTCGTCGAAATAGCGGACTCGAAGGCCGCAGGCTCAGATCCGACAATCTCTGCTAGACCCGCTTGACCGTTGCGCCAGCCCAGCACCGCGGCGGAGGCCAGGGCGCCTGACGGCGAGCGGGCGATGATCCACTCGTACCGGCCACGCTCCACTGAGAACCGCCAGCGCCACCAGTCCGGAGACCGGTCCACACGACAGATGCCGCCCTGTCGCTGCCACAGGTCCCAGATCTCATCGAGCGGAGCTTCGTCGGTCGTGCAGGCCCGCGCTGCGAACCCACTCCGGCGGCCCCTCGGCAGCATGGCCGCAGCCAGTGTTGCGGCAACCCTGCGAGGACGAGCACCGTCGCCAGACTGAGGACGGTTCAACGGGCGCTGAGCCACGGTGATGTCGCTGACGTGGTCGAAGTTCGCCTTGAGCAGCTGCCGGTAGCTGGAGCCGTTCTCGTCGGGAAACGCGTACAGCGCATCGATACCGGCTTCCGCGCAGCGATCGAAGCAGGCCTCGGTCAATGCTCCCAGAATCCCCTGGCCCCGGTGCTCGGCGCGAGTCATGGCATCCGACCCTTGGCCACCCGGATAGCCTTGACCCCGCAGCTGCAGAGGTACGGGAAGCACCGCGAAGTGGCCCACGACTCGGCCGTCGGCCTCGGCGATCATCGAAATGGCCTCGCCTGAGGGGTTGAGCTCGTAGATGGAGCGGTCGCACTCGAGCGGACGCCGATAGCCGAAGACTGCCTCGAAGCAATCCCGGATTGCTGGCAGGTCCTCCGCTGTCGCGGCTCGAATCGTCCAGGTCCTCATTCCGGCATTCTGCCAGGGCTTCGATGGACGCAAGCGGCTGTGAATCGCCGCCGCCTTGCGATGAGTCAGTCAGTGAGGCGCGCCACGATCGCGCGCAGGTCCTCAGCCTGCGCGCTGCCGCTCAGCTGCGATGCGGCACCGCAGGCAGAGGCCTTCCAGCCAGAGACCTGGTCCGGGTTGAGCCCCGTCAGCGCCGAGCGCAACGTCCGCTCCTCGAAATCCGGCAGCACCAGTCCGAGGTCGTGCCTGGTTGTGAGCCGTGCCATCTCGGGGGAAGGCCCCACGATCACCCCGAGGCCGCTCTGGACGAAGTCGAAGAACTTGTTCGGCAGCGCGTGCAGGGAGTTGAACGACGACGGCGGGAGCACGAAGACCCCGACGTCGTAGGCGTCCAGCGTCTCCGGAACGCGGGCCATCGGGACCGGATCGAGTACTCGGACGTTGTCGGAAGCGGCCGCAAGCTCCCGCAACCCCCGGTGGTATTCCGCGGTCCACTGCGATGGCACGAGGTACAGGTCCAGAGCCACGCCATCGACGTCCGACGCGGCGCGGATCATCAGCTCCAACTGCCGGTTGGGCTGCGCGTACCCCGTGTGCACCAGGCGGACGGGGTCGCCGGCGGACCGCGGCCGGGGGCTGCGGTATGCGGAGGCGTTGGTGATCGTGTCGACGCGGACGCCGTAGACCCGCTGGTACTCCTCGGCGATGCCTTCGCAGACGGTCGTGACCGCGGCAGCGCGAGGAAGGCAGGTGCGGCACAGCGAATCCATGTACGGCCCGAGCAGGTAGCGCCACCGGAGCGGCCCCTCGACCTGGCGCGGGGCGAACTCGTGCAGATCGGCCAGCACCGGCCGGCCGTCGGCGACATCCAGGCCCACCGGCAGCGCCAACAGGTCGTTGCTGAGCAGGACGTCGAACCGGGCGCCGACCAGGAGCCGCCGTGCGGCGTTCGCCGCGGCTGAGCCGCGGTACGCCGCCTCGCTGCGCCGCAGCGCGAGGTTGGCGATGACTGCGGGCGTCTTGGGAACCTGCACGGCATCGCCAGGCACCTCGAAGTGCTCGACGACGCCGGCCGGGGCCGGACCCTTGCCGCATGTGACGATCTCGTGCTCAGGGGCGAGCGCCTCGATGTGGCGCAGCACGCGCGGATCCGAGACGATCTCGGAGAAGGTCAGGATTGCTATCGTTGCCACGTCATCTCCCCGATCGCGCCCTTGCCCCGAATATAGGGCCGGCATTGGAGGGCGCCTGCGATGGCTCATGCTGAGGCGGTGCCCGACATGCTCCCCCTGGGCTCGAACGGTGCGGGCAGATGACCCTGCGCGTGGTGTTCGGGCCGACCAACGTAGCCGACCAGGGTCCGGCGCTCGCCGAGGCCATGCGGCGGGCGGGGGTGGATGCCACAACGTACGCCTCGGTCCTGCATCCCTTCTTCCCCCTCGCGGACGTCCAGGCCGCAGGTTCCACCCGCGCCGACGCCCTGCGGGCGGCACGGCAGTTCTACCGCCTCGCGCTGCAGCACGACGTCGTGCATCTTCAGTCCAACGGCATCTTGCCCCCAGTCAACCAGCAACTGCCGCCGCGGATCGAGGCCGCGTACCTGCGGCTTGCGATGGCCCCGATCCGGCGCCTGCGGCAGGAGGGGAGGCTGATTGCGATCACCTTCCACGGCAGCGACATCCGTCCGGTCGCGGAGATCCGGGAACGCTGGCACGACGCGGAGGCGGTCCTCGCCCTGCCGAGCCACGACGCGGGACTGCGCGCCCGGCGGATCAGATACTCGCGGGCGCTGGCTCGCCAAGCCGATCTGCTGTTCGTAACGACCCCGGATCTGCTGCCGCTGCTGCCGAAGGCCGTCCTGGCGCCTGTGGTGCCGTCTCGGGCCTTCTCCGCCATGCTGCTGCGCGCGCAGCCGCAGCCGCCGCCGCGCCCCGGCGGGCTGCTGCGGGTGCTGCACGCACCGAGCAATCCGACCATCAAGGGCAGTCCGCATGTCACAGCGGGCGTGGCCAGGGCCCGTGAGCTGGGGGCATCGGTCGAGCTGCGCACGATCAGCGGCCAGGGGGTCGACGTGGTGGTCGCCGCGATGCTGGACAGCGACATCGTCGTGGACCAGCTCAATTTCGGCTGGTACAGCGCCGTTGCAGTCGAGGCGATGTCGCTCGGACGACCGGCGGTGGCTCGCACCGACCCGCACTACCGGTGGCTGTTCGACAGTGCGACGCGCGGGGCCTTTGCGGATCTGGGGCCGATCCACAGTGACGCCGAGTCGCTGGCGCGAGTCCTCAGCGGACTTGCGGCGCTGCCGGATCGGCAGTGGCAGGAGCTCGTCGTGAAAGCGCGCCGGACCTACGAACAGGTCCACCGGCCGGACGCCGTCGCGCGACTGGTGCTCGACAGGTACCAGGAGGCGCTCGCGGCGGCGCGCGCCCCGGGCGGGCCGATCCCGAGCACCTGAAGCTCGGCGGTTCCCGGCGCTCGTCGAAGCGCACGGGCTTGACCGACCGGCCACGGATGCCACCAATTGCGGTGCCAGTCCCAGGTCGTGCGAGCCCTGCTCCCTGCCCGGTTCCGAAGGGCGGTTCGATCCTGCTGCGGAGGCGGCACAGGGAATCCAGTCGCATCCGTCGGTGGCCGCTTCGCGCCGAAGGAGTGCACACGCGAGGTCGGCCAGGCCGCCGAGCTTTCAGCTGACCGCCCGGCACTCGCCCGCTGCAAGCACCGCCTGCTCGGCGACGGCAGCATCGCGGCGCATCAGGCCGGGCGGCCCCACCTGCTGGAACCCCAGGTCGGCCAACGGCTCAAGGTCTGCGCCCGGGTCACGGTCCAGCCGCAGCACCGTCACGCCCACCTCTTGCAGGGCTGCGAGCACCTCCGGGCCGAACTCCCGCTCCCCCCGCGCGTACCCGGCTACGACGATCCGTTGATCGGAGCAGAACCCCCCTTGGGCGGACATGCCGGTGGTGTAGGACGTGCGCGGGTTGACGCCCCAGGCGGATCCGGACAACGATGTCAGCATCCCGCCGACGTTCTCGTCGGCCCCCACGACGTCACCGTCCTGCAGGACCGGCAGCAGTTCGGAGTAGCCCTGACGGGCTTCGGACGGCCATTTGGCGACCGGCGCGCCGAGTGTCACTCCGTTGGCCGGGCTCCAGATCGGCAGTCCGGCCGAGACGATCAGCAGGACGGATCCGACCACCGCGGCGAGTCCGAGCCGGCCCAGCCGTGCGGCCGCCCCAGCCACCAGCGCCCCGAGGAGGGCGGGCACCGGGAGCAGCCACATGACCCGCCAACGGATGCTCTCCGGCAGCTCGACCAGGTCCATCAGGCCGATGCCCAGCGGCGACAGCAGCACCGCGAGCATCACAACCGTGAGCAGCGCCATAAGTCGTGCGAAGGGGTGCCGGACGGCTGACCAGCCGAGGACCGCTGCGAGCAGCCCGATCACCAGGTAGGGCCCAGTCCCCAGGACCCTCGTCACGATGTCCGCGCCCGGTCCCCAGGCGGCATCCCCGGGTGCGGTGAATGCGATGGATGCGCGGCTGATCACCGAGTGCAGAGGCTCCGCCGACATGACATCCGCACTGTTGCGCGCGTTTGCCGCCTGCCAGATCAAGGCCATGGCCAGGGTGTAGCCGGCCGGTGCGAGCAGGCCCAGCCACGAGGCGGTCCGGTGGCGCAGGAGCAGGGCGGTGAGTCCGGCGACAGCGAAGAAGCCGCCCAGCACGTAGATGCCGGCGGAGGTCAGGCCGATCCCCGCGACCGCAGCGCACCACACGAGCAGTCGGTCCGCCCACCGCCCACTGCCGGCCGCCTTGATGATGTAGACCAGCAGGGTCGGGACCAGTGCGCTGATGAAGAAGATCTTCCCCTGCCACATGCGCTCCACCCAGGTGTTGCCGAACGACGCGTGGAACTGCCCGCCCCACGCCAGGTACGTGACCGCGACGGCGAACGCCGGCAGCGGCCACCTGACCTGCCAGCAGGCCAGCAGCCGCCACAGCGCAAGGACCGCCAGCACCGACCCCAGCGGAGGCAGGACGAAGTACGTGGCGAACTCGGTCGTCGTGCCGGCGGCCCTCGCTATGCAGCCGACGAGCGCCTCGAACGAGGCGACCGGCGGGTACTGGCCGGGGCTCATCGCGAACACCTGGTCGGAGAACATGGTGTCCCGCGTCGGGACGGCCCCGAGGGCCGAAACCGCGGACGAGCGGTTGACGTAGAAGACGTCGTCGGCGTCCGGGCGGTTGGCGATCAGGGACAGGGCGGCCGCTGCCAGTGCGGTGAGGACGACGGGCGGGGGGATGCCCGGCTCGCGCACCGGGCCTGCGGCGAGGTCCCACGTGGCGTTCCGCCGTCCGTGCAGGGCCCCGGCCACCAGCACTGCGGCCAGCGCTGCCCCGGCGACGGCGAGGACCGCAGCCGACGCCAGCGGTCCGCCGATCAGCAGGCCCGCGTGGTAGAGGACGGTCCAGCCGGCGAACCACACGACGGCGGTGTCGATGATCCGGTACGCCGTGCGCGTACCTTTGCCCGGCCGCTGCCAGACCTTGGGCGCCGCGTTGTCGGCAGACTGGTCGGTCGGCAGCATCATCAGCCCCACGATATGCGGTGCCGCCGAGTCCGGCGGGCCTTGGCGACTTGGGCTCGACGAGTCGTCTGCGTGCCGGCATGGGATCGGCCACAGCGAGCCCCTGAGCGCCGAGGGCGGCTCGTCCAGCGGTGCTCGCGAGCCTCGGACGCGGGGCCGCCCGGACCAAGCACCAGCCGGGGGAGCCGGAGCCCAGGAGTTGGAGGCCGGCACCAGCCACGGCCGCGAGCCGCTGGCTGGGTGTGGGAGGATCGCACCCATGACACGCGAAGTCGTCCACGGGGTCAGGATGCTCGGCGCCGGCGTGCCCTACCTCGACGGCGCAGAGGACAAGCTCTACGAGGTGATCAGCGGCGCTTCGGACCGCTCCTCCCGAAGCGACGAGTTGGCCTCGCACATCAGCGACTGGCCGACCCGGTACCACCTGAGCCGGCTGCGGGCCAACCTCCTGCTGCCCTTCGTGCTCGGCCCCACCACGAGGGCGCTGGACGTGGGGTGCGGTACCGGTGCGCTGACCAGGGAGTTGGCGGAGCGGGGGTGCCAAGTCACCGGGTTGGAGGGTGCGCTCGAACGCGCCAGATCCGCCGCGGCCCGGACCATGGGCCTGGCCAACTGCGAGATCGTCTCCGGGTCGCTCGCCGAGTACGTGGCAGAGGGCCACGACGGCGAATTCGACGTCGTGGTGCTCTGCGGCGTTCTGGAGTACTCGGGCAGCGCCCTGGGCGGGAAGGGGGGCCCGGCGCAGATGCTCGCCGAGGCGCAGCAACTGCTGAAGCCGGACGGCGTCGTGTTGCTGGCCATCGAGAACCAGCTCGGTCTGAAGTACCTGCTGGGCTACCCGGAGGATCACCGCGGACTGCCGTGGGTCGGCATCGGGGGGTACCGGTCCCCGCGGAACCTGGCGCACACCTGGTCTCGAGCCGCGCTGTCGGCGATGCTCTCCGACTCCGGCCTGACCACGCAGGAGTGGCTCTTCCCGTACCCGGACTACAAGCTCCCCACGGCCGTGGTCCACACCGAGGTGTTCGACGACGCCGAGGGCCGGCAGCTGCTCAAGCAGTTCATCCGCACTCCGGTGCGGGACTACTCCGGGTCCACGATGTTGACCGTGGACGGTTCATCCGCCTTCGGGATACTGCTCGACGCCGGACTCGGGCCCGATACCGCCAACTCGTTCCTGGTCGTCGCCGGCGGGCCACAGGCGTCACCGGCCAGGCTGCTGGGCGACGCGGGGCTGTGGGTGTCCAGCGGTGAGCGCAGCAGCGAATTCTTGGACCTGCGCGCCGTGCAGCGCGGCCCGGACGGCTGGCGGATCGAGCCGCTGAATCAGCGGATGGAGATCCACCGCCCGCCGCTGCACTCGCTGCGATCGAACGTGCGGGTCGTAGTCGGGTCCAGCCTCGAGGACGAGGTCGTGCAATTGGCCCACCGGATCAGTTCGCCGGAGGGCCTGCAGCCCCTGTTGGCGGAATGGTGGGCTGCGGCGGTGGCTGTGGCCAGGCCGGCGGGGGAGGACGAGCGCGTCCAGTTCGACGTCATGCCCCGCAACTTCATCCGCTCGGCGGATGGCGAACTGATCTTCGTCGACAGCGAGTGGAACTGGACCGAGCCGGTGCCGGACTCCTGGATGCTGCTGCGGTCCATGTGGTACCTGATCACCGAACGGCTGTGGCCCTGCGGCGCGATGGCGGGCCTGTCGTGGCAGCTGCGGCTGTCCGAGGCTGCGCTTGCATTGACGCGTGTGGTCGACCCCGCTGTCGACGAATCCGACGTGGAGACCGCGCTGGACATCGAGTCCCAACTGCAGGCGAGGGTCACGAACGGCGATGTGGGCGAGATCCGGCACGAGTCCGCCAAGTTGCTCAGCCTCCCCCTGACGAGCCTGACGCCGCGGCCCGCCCTGGTGCACTACCTGGAACGGCCGACCGCTGTGGAGGAGGAACTGCGGCGATCCCAGGCCCAGGTCCAGGAGCACCTCGCGCAGCAGCAGGCGCTGCAGGCCGAGGTGGCGCGGCTGCGGGAGGTGCTCGCGATGTCGTTCAGATCGAGGGCGCGCCGGGTCGGGGGAAGGGTCAAGCGCAAGTTGTTGTCGTGACCGGAGAGTCGCCCGGCAGGCCGGCCCACACCCTTCTATATGCGGGTTGTGCCCACCGGCCCGCCGCCCCCAGCGCCGCTGCGGCCCGTGATCAACGTGTTCCCATGCATTTCTGCAACGCAATGCGTCGGCCACCAGGGTAGGCGTCCGCCCCGACCCACATCGCACCGTGCCCGACCCCGCGCGATGGCGAGGGGACTCTCCCGCGCGGAGGCTTGCGGCGCCAGAGCCAGGGGCAATGAAGCCGCTGCGCAGCATCGTCACCCGGCGCCGCGGGGGCGGCTACCACCAATCCGTTTACACCCGCTGCAACGGAGCCGCCACTGGTGCTTCGCCGGGCGAGACCGCGGTGAGTCTGCGCCGCCCGCCCGTAGGGAGACTCACCGCCGCAGCGGTTGGCGGGAGGGTGATGACGTCCGGCTCGCCCGGCCACCCGGGCAGATCCCACGGACAGATCCGACCCGCAACGCGCGCCCGCCAGCGGTTCTGGATCTTGCGTCCCTGGTCGAGCGTTCGCTGCAGATCCGCGAGGACGTCAGCGGCCCGGGCCGCCGAGAATCTGCGCTCGACCTCGCCCCGGCCGAGCTCGCGCAGCCGGTGCCATTCAGCGGCGTCCAGATAGGTGCGCCCCACCAGGGCGGCGAGATCGACTGCGGAGTCCGCCATGGGGTAGGTACCGGGATCGGCCATGCCATCGAGGGCGACCGGCGTCCCGATCACCGGGAGGCCGCTGGCCCACGCCTCCCCGACCTTGCCCTTGACGCCGCCGCCGTAGCGCAACGGTGCCACCGACAGGCGGGCAGCGGTCAGGAAGGGGGCAACGTCCGGCACCCAGCCGTGGACACGGACACCGGGGACCCCGCGGCTGCAGAGCTCCGTCGGCGCCGGTCCGCCCACCACGTCCAACCCGTCCGCCCGCACCTCCGCCGGCAGGAGCGGCCAGACCTCGTCCACGAACCACGTCACGGCGTCCCCGTTGGGGCTGTGGGCGAACGAGCCGACGAACAGCAGGCCCTTGCGCTCCTCGAGGGGGGGGCCGTCGGGGCACCGCCCGTGGATGTTGCTGATGAGGTGGACTGCGGCGTCGGGCGCTGTTGCCTCCAGGTACGCGAGTTCCGTCTCGGATACCACGACCGTCGCATCCGTCCTGTCGATGGACCAGAACTCCTGCAACCGGCTCGTGTCAGCCCGCAGGGCGCCCAGCGTGCTCCCGTCGAGCTCGGCCTGTGCGGACTCGCGCAGGTGATGCAGATCGACGGTGTCGAGGACGCTGGGGATGTCCTTGGCGGCCCGGCGCAGGTGCTTGCGCCACCGGAAGGCCGATAGCGCATGGCTGTACCAGATCGCCGCGACCCAGTCGCTGTTCTCCGAAAGGAAGGCGGCTGCGTCGTCCGGCGCGGTGATGAGTTCAACACCGTCGCGCCGCAGCAGCAGCGAGTCGTCGGAGTTCGGGTCCTGCATCGGCCCGAAGACTGCAACGCGGTAGCCCTGGGCGCGCCAGATGTCGAAGATCTCCGTCATCCGGCGGGATCCGGAATCCCGGTGCGCGGCAATCGGATGCTCGCTCACCACGAACATGATCCTGGGCCGGCCGGGCACGGAGCACACGGCGCGTGGGAATTCCCCGTCCCGCGGGTGTTCGTTGAGCACCTCGCGCCACTTGTCCCGGAATGCCCGCTGGTTGACGACCTGATGAGCCTTGAGGCCCTGCGCGAGGTCCGTCCCGTGGGACATCCCCTCGTGATGGACCACCACCGAGCTCGGCTCGTAGACGACCTTCATCCCGAGCTCGCGGACCGCGAACGCCAGGTCGCTGTCCTCGTAGTACGCCGGCGCGTAGCGCTCGTCGAAACCGCCGAGGCGCTGCCAGATGTCGGTGCGCACGAGCAGCGACGCCGCGGAGCAGTAGTCGACTTCGCGGCTGAAGGTGTAGTTGTGCAGGTCGGCCGCATCGCCCTTGCCGTAGTTGAAGCCCGAGGCGTCCTCCCACAGCGTGGAGCCGGCCTCTTGCAGCGTTCCGTCACCGTAGACGAGGCGAGAGCCGACGATGCCGATGCTCGGATCGCGATGCATGCGGTCGAGCATCGCGTTGAGGAAGCCGGGCAGCGGCTCGGTGTCGTTGTTCAGGAGCAGGAGGTAAGGGGTGTCGACTCCAGCAGAGCCCCGGTTGACCGCGCGCGTATAGCCGACGTTCTCAGGCAGCCGAAGCACCTGCGCCCATGGGTAGCGCCGCAGGTGGCCCAGCGTGTCGTCCGGGCTCCGGTCGTCGACGACGAGCACCTTTGCCAGCGACTGCGCCTCCGATGCGGCGATGGCCCTCAGGCACCGTTCCGTGAACGCCCACTGACCATGGACGGGTATGACGATGGTGACCAGGGGGCCCGAGCCGTCCGAGGCCCACAGTACTGCGGGCTCCCGGCGCCACCAGGCATGCAGGGCGCTGGGGTACCGGCCCTCCGCCCGGCCGTACCGCATATAGTGCTCCAGCGCGTTGACCCCTGCTTCTGCGACGTCAGGGTAGGTCCTAAGGTACCAGGCGGTGGAGAACATGGGATTCGGGTTGCGGCGGTTCGACGCGCCGTCCCGAAGAAAGTGTTGCATCGAATCCAGACCGGACGGCTCGACGTCCGGGTAGACCGTGCGGTACCAGTCGGTGTCGAAATCCGGGTGCGGGTCGTAGCCGAGGCGGGAGCCGATTTCGCGGTAATGCTTGATCGGCGGCAGGCCCGACGAGCGGGCGTCGGGGTACGTTGCGAAGTACCAGGCCGGGTCGAACAGCGCCCGGGTGTTGTTGCCGACCCACTCCTCCAAGACCCGATCGAGCTCCGAACGCGGGTGTATCGCTGCACGAAGCAGCTGCGCATCAATACGACGACCCATCGGACTCCCTCCCGTCAGAGTATGGTAGCGTCCGAATTCACGCTCGGGCTGAACCGCAACGGCGGTTCGCTTCGCCTAACCGGCGGATCGGCGTCGATGAGTCCGCTTCGCGCCGATGGCGCGCGGCCGCGACCACCTTTCTGATGTGTCAAGATTCACATATGGTCGCCGACCGTGACGCCTCTGCCGCGAGCCAGATGCCGGGGGATCCGGGTGAACCCGACATGGAGGCGGCGCAGCTGCTGGCGGCGGTGCGCGCTGCCACCGATCGGTCCAGCCGCAGCGACCAGCTCGCGGCCGGGACCGGGGGCTGGGAGTACCGCCGCCATCTCAGCCGGCTGCGGGGCAACCTCCTCCTCCCGCTGCGCATCGGTCCCGGCATCAACGTGCTCGAGGTCGCAGCGGGCTCCGGCGCGTTGACCAGGGCACTGGCCGAGACGGGCGCGTCACTGACCGCGCTCGCGGAGTCGCCCGAACTGGTGCCGGTCGTGTCGCAGCGCGTGTCGGGCATGGCGAACTGCCGCGTCGTGGGCAGCAGCCTCGAGCAGTTCCGGGACAAGGGGCACGAGGGCGAGTTCGACCTCGTGCTGCTGTTCAGTCCGAGCGCGGCCGACGGTGACGAACAGGCGGCCATGATCCGATCGGCGCGGACCATGCTGAAGCAGACCGGCGCGCTGGTCGCGGTGACGGACAACCCCGTCGGGCTGCGGAACCTGCTGGGTTTCCCCGACCAGCAGGCTCGGCCGCCCTGGATCGGCCTCGAGGGTCTCCGCGAGGCTTCGGGTCTTGTGCGCCGACGCCTGGCCGGCCTCCTGAACCACGCCGGCCTGGGATCGCAACAGTGGATCTACCCCTACCCCGACCGCTGGGAGCCCAAGGCTCTGGTCCGGCACGAACTCTTCGACAGCGACGAGGGCCGGCAACTGATCCGCCTGTTCGTCCGCAGCCCGGTGTCGGGCCACGGCCAGAACAGCCCCGTGATCGCCGACCCCGTCGCCGCGTTCGCCACCATGTTGGAGGCCGGCCTCGGTCCGGACACGGCGAGTTCCTTCCTCGTTGTCGCCGCGTCGGATCCCGCCCACCTCGCGCGGATCGTCAACTCCGATGCCCTTTGGGTCTCGACCGGGGAGCGGCTTTCCCGGTTCATGGACGTGCGGCGGGTGGCGGGGGCGCCGGGGGCCTGGCGCCTCGTGCCATCCGAGGGCGCCGCCGAGGTGCAGGCACCTCCGCTGACCTGGCGGCGCGACGCCGTGGACCTCATCCTCGGATCGAACCTGGAGGACAAGATCGTGGCTGCCGCCGCCCGGGCCGTTGCGCCGGCGCAGCTGCGTCCGATCATCGCCCAGTGGTGGGCAGCGGCGCTGCCGTGGCTCGACGCGCAGGGGCAGGGGGCCGGCTACCACCTCGACGTCATGCCGCGCAACTTCGTCCGCGGGGCCGACGACGCACTCGTCTACGTCGACCGGGAGTGGATCTGGGCCGAGCCGGTGCCGCCGTCGTGGGCGCTGCTGCGCGCCTGCTGGTTCCTGTTGCTGGAACGGCTGTTCCCCGCCGGCGCGACCGCCGGACTGCCGCTGAGCGGCAGTGCCGGGGATGCGGTGCTGGTGCTCGCGCAGCTGGCCGACCCGACGCTGGGCCCGTCGCAGCTGTGGGACGCGGTGGCATTGGAGTCCCGTCTGCAGGCGCTGGTCACCGGATCCGCCGTCGACGACGAGCGGAAGGCCCTGGTCGAGCTGCTGCAGGCGCCGCTGGCGGACCTCGCCCCCCCGCCCGCCGCTGCGGGGCTGCTGCACCGCGCCCTGGCCGCCGAGGTCCGCGCCAGCCAGGCGGCGGAGCACTCGCAGTGGGAGGCGCTGCTGGAGCGCGACGAAATCATCGGACTGCAGGCGGAGGTGGAGACGGCCGAAGCCACTATCGCCGAGCTGGAGGAGAAGGTCCGCTGGCTGCGCGGGCGCTCGCCGAGCCTCGCGCTGCGAGCGAAGGCCGGCGAGCTCAGGCGCCGCGTTCAGGACTCCTCGAGCAAGCCCTCACCGCGCAGGTAGCGCTCCACCAGCATCCGAGAGCCCCACCGCGCCTGCATGAGGTCCACCTCCCACTGCTCGACCGAAGGGTCCCTGCTCTTGCTCTCGAAGTGCCAGGACTGCACCGCGCATGCCACCACGATCCGGTAGCCGAACCGGCGGATCTTCATGCAGAAGTCGACGTCGTTGAAGCTGCCCGGGAACTTCACGCTGAACCCGCCGACCTGTGACCACACCTCCCGCCGGCAGGCGACGAGGGCGGCGGTGGCGCCGCTGGCCTCGTGGTCGATGAGGGTGTCGCCGAAGTAGCCGGTCTCGGTCGCGACGCCGAAGTGCGCATGGAACGCGACCTTGCGCTGGTAGACGTGCCCGCAATGCTGGACGCTGCCGTCTTCGAACTTCAGCAGGGCCCCCACCAGGCCGACGTCGTCCTGCTCCGCCAGGGCGGTGAGCTCTTCGAGCCAGCGCGGGGAGATGATCCGCAGGTCGTCGTTGGCGAAGACCACGATGTCCCCGGTCGCATGCAGGGCGCCCAGATCGACCTTCTCGGAGAAGTTGAAGGGCTTGCGGTACGGGACGACCCGCAGCCGGGGGCCCAACATCTGGTGCAAGTCCGCCAGGTATGGGGCGTCCAGGGGCTCGTCGGCGACCACCACAACCTCGAACGGCCAGGTCGGAGACGAGTCGATCATGCTGCGGACCGCGTCCACCACCATCACGCTGTGCTCTCCGAAGACCTCCGCCTCCGTCCCCCTCGTGGGGATCACGACCGAGACGGAGTGCTCCTTCCGCGGCACGCGGTCGAGCCGCCGGTAGCCGCTGGATCCGGTCCCCCGCACCGTTGCCTGCAGCCCGATCCGGTCGCAGTGCTCCTGAACCGCTGCGATCGCGGCGTAGTCGTCCAGCGACTCCGCGGAGCCTCGGGGCTGCCGGTGGTAGAGGACCTCCGCGACGTGCAGCACCCGCGCGCCGTCCTCGGTGAGCCGCAGCAGCAGGTCCAGCTCCTCGGCGCGCGGGTACTTGTCGCGGAAGCCGCCGACGCGCTGGACATCCGCACGGCTCATCACGGTCAGGTCGGTGACGTACTGGTTGCCCCGCAGCCGTTCCGGAGACCAGTCCGGTTTCAGGAAGCTCCTGGCGATGCTCCCCTTGGAGTCCACCTCGGACCAGTCGGAGTAGGCCAGCACGGTATCCGGATTCTGCCGCAGTGCACCTGCCATCGCGGCCAACGCCCCTGGGGCGAGCTGATCCTCCGGCTCCAGGAATGCCAGCCAGCGCCCTGCCGCCTCGCCGCAGCCCTGGTTCAACGCTGCGGCCCTCGTTCCTGCCGGGTTGGGTCCGACAACCTGGACGCGGGGGTCCGCGCGAGCCTCGTCCAACGCCCTGGCCGCCGTGGGCTGGTCGCTGTTGCGGAGTACGACGATGTGCTCCCAGTCCCGGCACGCCTGCGCGCGGACCGAGCGCAGGCACCTGCCCAGCCAGTCGGAGTCGGCGTCCACCACCGTGATGATGGAGAACAGCGGCGTCGTGCCGGTGTCGCGCGTTCCTTGCATCACAGGGCGTGCCACGCCATGACAGTAGCGACCCACACACCGCTGAGGCTTGTGGTTCGCGGCCCGGTTGGCGCCACCTTTCCCAGGACAACACCGTCGGCGCGGATCTGGCGGGGTGCACGTGCATACATGAGGGGTTCGGGGGACAATGCTGCGAGCCTGCCCGGGGCGTTGCGGTCGCCGACTTCTCCGGCTTCCCGGGCCTTCGGGCAGCGCCTCGCCACTAGACTCCGGGCATGTTCACGATCCGCGGCGCCCATGACCGGCTGGCGCGGTACTGGGGCACCACCAACCTCGAGCGCGCTCAAGCGGTCCAGGTCGGACGCACGCCGCCGGCCCTCGCCGGCACCGAGCGCGGGATCACCGTCGTGGTCCTGAACCTGGACAAGCCGGAACTCATCGGACCGCTGGTGAGGACCCTGGCCGAAGCCGAGACGGCCCTGGCGCAGGACGGCCTCGCGCTGCAGTTGATCGTCGGCGACACCGGTTCCACCGATCCCGAGACGCTGCGCATCTACCGGGACAGTCCGGCTTTCTGCGAGGTGGTGGATGCCGCCCCGTACCAGTTCTCCAGGTCGAACAACAAGGCGGCGGCCGGTCGGATCGCCTACGACCGCTTGATCCTGCTCAACAACGATGTCGTGCTCCCATCGGCACAGCCGCTGCGGGCGATGTCGGAGGTGCTCGACGAGGAGCCCGCGGTCGGCGTGGTCGGGCTCTTCCTCGACTTCCCCGACGGGTCGGCGCAGCACATCGGAGTCGACTTCTTCCGCTCCGGCGAGCTGCGGGGCTTCCCGTACCACCCCTACGGGCGCTCCAGCCCGGGCCACCGGCCCGGTGCAATCTGGCCAGCGATCTCCGTGACCGGTGCCGCGCTGATGGTCCGCTCGGCGCTGTGGCAGGCGGCCGGCGGCCTCGACGAGGCGTTCGAGCGCGAGGCCCAGGACATCGACTTCTGCCTGCGCATCCAGCGGCTCGGGCACCAGGTGCGGATGGTCGACGCCGGCCCGGTCACCCATATCGAGAACGCCACCCGCGCCAAGGGCGAGGAGTCCTGGGAGGATCGGCGACTGTTCATGCGCCGCTGGCAGTCGTTCGTGGAGGCGAAGTACCTATGAGAGTCCTGCACCTTGCGCCCGCCATGAAGATGGGCCACGGAGTCTCCGAGGTCATCGCGGCGATCAGCCGCGAGTGGGCGACGCGCGGTATCTACGCAGCGGCCGGCTGTCAGGAATCGGACGGACACTTCACATCCATCCCCACCCGCAAGGTCGCGCCCGACCCGCTCGCGGTCGCCGACCTCGCGGCCCGCCTGAAGTGCCGGGTGATCGTGGCCCACGGCAGCCCCTTCTTCGAAGTCCTGCCAGCCGTCCCGCCCTGGTTCACGACCGTCGCCTACGAGCACGGGGATCCCACGCCGGAGATGTTCGTCGACGATGCGGCTGCACGCAGGAACATCGTCGAGCGCAAGCTCAAGGCGGTGTACCCGCACGTCAGCGGGGTGATCGCGATCAGCGAGTTCATCCGCGAAGACATCGCATGGCCCTCCGCCGTCGTGATCCGTTCCGGGGTTGATCACATACCCGACCAGGGGACCAAGCAGTGGGTGCCCGAGCGTCCCGGGAGCACCGCGCTGCGGGTCGGTACCCTCATGCGGCTCGGTGCCGGTGAAGCCCAGTACAAGGGGACCAACCTGCTGCCCGCGATCCGGGATGCCGTGGCAGACCTGTACCCGGGTGTCCAGTTCGAGGTGATGGGCCGCGGCACGCCGCAGGACGCGGACGCCCTTCGCGCGCAAGGGCTCACCGTGCACCTCAACGCCAGCGATGAGGAGCGCAGCACCTACTTGCGGACGCTGGACGTCTTCGTCTCACCGAGCCTCTGGGAGGGCATGAACCTGCCGCTGGTCGAGGCTCAGGCGCTGGGAACCCCGGGCCTGGCGTTCGACACCGGCGCCCATCCCGAGTTCACCCCGCTGGTGTTCGACAGCCTGCAGGCCATGGCCGCCCAGGTCGCCGCATACGGCCGGGACCGCGGACTGCTGCAGGAGCACGGCCGGATGTCCTACCACTACGTTCGCGATGGGCTGACGTGGGAGTCGACTGCGCGCGGCGTCGAGGAATACCTGCGCGAGCGCCTCGCCGCCGACACGTCCGGCAAGGCAGCGGCGCCGTACCTGCCCCGCCGCCGCCTGTTGGTTCCGCCCGATCTGGTGCCCAAGGTGCGGCGCAGGCTCGGCCGGTACCGGGCTGCCGCGAAGACGCGCCTGCAGCGCGCGGCCGCCAAGCGCAGGGCCTAGGCAGGACCCACCCGATGAGCCCATTGCACCGCAGCCATCACATCCCCGAGCTGCAGATCGAGGTGTCCTTGCCGGCGGCCAGCGGCGGTGCGCGATGAGGGACCTGTGGCGTCGGGCGAGCATCTCCGACCGGATCCTGCTCGGCTACTTGGCGGTCATTGCTGCGGGCTTCTGCGTCCTTTCTGTGTTCGGCGTCACCCAGTCGTCCCTCGGCATCGGGAACCTGCAGGTCGACGGCCAGACCTCCGACGACGTGCTCGTCGGCCAACCGAGACACATCCGGGGCGACGAGTTCTCCAGGTCCTCCCCACTGGTGCTCGGCCAGGCTGCTGTGTGCTCGGCCGACTTCACCAGTCCGCTGAGCGAGGACCCAACGGTCACGGCAGCGACCGTGAACAGCGGATGGGCCGAGCACGTGGTCTTCTTCGATCGGACGCTCATCCAGGTCTCCTGCGGTCTCCCCGATCAGATCCAATTCGCCGGGTACTGGTGGTTGTGGATCCTCCTCGCAGCGGCTGGGCTGCCGCTCCTGCTGCGTCTGTGGGCCGTGCCTCTTCCGTTGATCGCATTCGCCACGCTCGGCTCGATCCTCGCGCCGAGCAACATGTGGTGGTCGTTCTCGCCGATGCAACCGGTCGCACTCGCATCGGCGGTCGCTTGCGCGATCGGGCTCGCGGGTCGGGGCACCGGCAGGATCCGCATCTTCGGGGGAGTCCTGGCAGTCGCGGTGGGCACCGTGGCACTGGCCCGGCTGCCGTTCGCCTACTTCCCGTTCGCGTTCCCGCTCGCGTTGTCGATCATCCTTCCGATGTTCGCCGCTGCGGTTGCCAACCCCAGGACGCGGCGCGCGGCGATCGTGGTCTCGGTGTCCATCCTGGTCTGCGGCGCCGCCTTGGCGCTGGCGGTGCTGGCCGAGAACCGCGCTGCGCTGGATGCGCTGACGAACACGGTGTACCCGGGCGATCGCCGGGAGAGCGGTCAACTGCAGAACCTGGGGTTCGTCTTCGGCGCCCCGTTCCTGGGCGAGCTGCAGTTCCTGCCCTCCGAGTTGCAGGGGACCAACCAGTCCGAGATCAGCACGGCATGGTCGATCGCGATCGTGCCGGTGCTGATCATCGCTGCCCGATCGGCCCCGATCGCGACGTGGCTCGGGGCCAGGGCTCCGGTCTTCTGGACGCTGTCAACGGTCCTTGCGGCGTGGTTCTCGTGGGTGCTGTTCAATTGGCCGACGCAACTGGGTCAGGCGCTTCCCCTGGTGTCGTCGATTCCGCCAGACAGGGTGGCTGCCGTCATCGGAATCCCCGCGGTGCTGCTCCTCGCGGTCGTGCTCGCCCCCCGATGGGCGCCGGACGCCGCCGATGCCCGGCCAAGCCCGGTCGGCCCTGGGATCGTGGTCCCTGCCACGGCGGTGCTCCTCGTTGCGGGTTCCAGCCTGCAGAACAGCTACATGCCGTTCCTGGGGTCGGTGACGGTGCTCGGCATCGCGGTTCTCGTGGCGCTCAGCTTCGCGGCCATGGGTTCGAGCTACGCCCGGCTGCGCGCCGCGGGTCTCGTCGTTGCCCTTGTCGGGATGGCCCTGACCGTCTGGCGCGTCTCCCCGGTCATGGTGGGCGTGGGGGACATCCGAGGCAGCGAGGCAGCGGCGGCAGTCGTCTCGCTCGCTGGTGCACGCGACCCCGCCGACGGCTACTGGGCTGCTGACAGCTGGGAATTGACGACTCTGCTGGTGTCGAACGGGATCCCGACGATGAATGGCGACCAGTGGACCGGGCCGACCGACCTGTGGCTGGTGCTCGATCCCGATCGGACCGAGGAAGCGGCGTGGAACCGCGCGGCCTCGGTGATCGGATTCGTCTGGAATCCATCGCTCGAAGGCCCCGTCATCTCCAGTCCGCAATCCGATCTGATCAGGATCGAAATCTCACCCTGCGATCCGGTGCTGGCAGAATTGGGCGTCATACGGATCGTGGCGACAGCGGCGCTGACGGCTGCGTGCCTGGGGCCGGAGGCGGTGTTCGAATACTCAGCGGTCCAGCGCTACATCTATGCGATTGATGGCAGCTAGGGCCCGCAACGGGTGGCCATCGGCCAGGCTCTTCGACTGCGGGGGTGCGCGGGTCCCGCCGTCAAGGCCTCGCCGGCTGCCCGCTTTCTCACCGGCTGTGTGGGCGGATCGCCTCCGCAGCAGTGAACGCGGTCCTTCGGAATCTGGCGGGGTGTACGGGTTGGCGGGATCCGCAGTCCGCGGCCGGGCGGATCGTGGGACCGGCCCCGTGGTACCGGTGGGTCGGCGGGCAGATGCACCCGTAGCGGGGCTTTGCACCCGTCGCGGGGGTGTTTGCGGCGATCCGCGGCCGGTAGTTGCACCCGTCGCGGGGCTTTGCACCCGCAACGTGGCCTGCCGACGGCGTGTCGCGGCCGATCCGCCCCCGCCACGGGTGCAAAGCCC